>JAPUJS010000545.1 GCA_027296045.1 bacterium
GTGATAACTTTCCGACAGGTGAAGGAAGGCTTTTTTCCCTGGGCGGGGGTCGGGCCGTTGCTGCCAGTATTGGAAGGCCATTTTGACGGCGATTTCGACGGCGGTAGCCCCGTTGTCGGAGTAAAAGACGCGGGTGAGGCCGGGGGGGGTGATGTGAACGAGTTTTTCGGCCAGGCGAATGGCGGGGAGGTTGGAGAGGCCCAGCAGGGTGCTGTGGGCAACCTGGTCGAGCTGGTTTCGAACCGCGGTGTCGATGTCTGAGGCCCGATGACCATGGACATTGCACCACATGGAGGAAGATCCGTCCAGGTAGCGGTTGCCGTCGATGTCTTCCAGGTAGACACCATCGCCCCGGACGATGATGACGGGATCTTCCCGGGCGTAGTCCTGCATCTGGGTGAAAGGGTGCCAGACGATTTCGCGGTCCAGGTTTTTGAGGTGTTGTTTTTCTTGTTCGGTCATGGGCGCGTCGATAGGACCTGTTAATAGATGCGTTTGATAATGTGAAATCCTGCTGGAGATTGAACGGGTCCAATGATTTTGCCAGGCTCTGTTTTTTGAACTGCCTGTTCAAAGGCGGGAAGCAGGTCGCCGGGGAGGAACGGGCCTACATCGCCGCCAAATGGACCGGAGGGGTCGATGGAGTGAATTCGAGCGAGGGATCCGAAGGGGGCTCCGGCTTCGAGTTTGCGCAAGACATCTCGGGCTTCGGTTTCGGTTTTGACCAGGATGTGCTGGGCACGCATGGCGCCGGCTTTTTGTGCTTTCTGGCTTTCTTGCTGGAGGGTTCGTGCTTCTTGCAGGTTGTTCTGGGCCAGGGCGTAGTCTGGTCTCAGGCGAAGAGCGGTTTCGAAGTGAGAGAGGGCTTTTTCGTAGTTTCCTATCCTGGCATAGGTGCGTCCCAGGTTGTTGTGCGCTTCTGGCGATTTGGGTTTGAACCGAATTGCCTTCTCATATTGGGCAATGGCTTTTTGATCATCCCCCTGAAAGGTATACAGGATGCCCAGGTTGTGGTAGGCGTCGGCATAGTCGGGTTTGAGTGTGAGGGCCTGCTGGTAGCTTTTGAAGGCGTCTTCATAGCGATCCTGGGCCGTGTAAGCGGCACCCAGGTTGTTGTGGGTTTCGGGGTTTTCAGGGTCCAGTTGGAGGGCGTTTTTGAAGGCGGCGATGGCGCTGTCGGGCTTGCTCAGGTGGATGAATGCGACCCCGATGTTAAAGTGGGCTTCGGCGAAGTCGGGGTTGATATCCAGGGCTTTCTGATACTGGGGAAGGGCCTGTTCAAATTGGCTTTTTCCAGCATAGAGATATCCCAGATTGTTGAGGGCATCGAAGGCGTTGGGTTGCAGGGCCAAAATGGCTTTGTATTCTTCGATGGCCCGATCGATTTTGCCTTCGTGACGATATTTTTCAGCCTGCTCAAAGTGGATACGAACCTGGCGTTCGGTACAGCCAAAAAAAAGCAGGATACAGACCAGTCCGATTTTGGTCCAAAATGTGCGTTCAATCATGGTTTATGATTCTATTTGTTTACGCCCCTTTTCCGATCCTGGAGGTGGGGCCGAGGGGAGCGCGTTCAGCCTATGGTGCCCACTTCACGGGCAACTTTGGGCCGGCGGAGTTTCCAGATCATGCCGTCGAAAATGAAGTGGGCGAATGAGGTTCCGTAGGTAAAAATGAGATACAGGGTGAGGGAAGCGAATTTGAGACCATAGAGAATGAGGCTGACGGCAAGGATGAAGCTGGCGGTGTAACGGACGACGTGATGGGCGGCTTTGTTCAGGATGGGAGCGTCCATGGTGTTTGCGCGGGCTTTGTTCTGGACGGTCAGGGCAACCAGAGCGATGTATTCGGCGGCGTGGCTGAAGGCGGTGGCATCGGCCATGGCGTTTGCCGAGAGGATGGGGGCGATGCCGTACATGAACGCAACGGAGACCAAAAAGAGCAGTTTGGGCACGCTGAGGCCTTGGGGGGCACGGCATTCGTGGATGAGCCAGAAGAGGGTGAGGAGGACTGCAATCGCATAGATACTGTCTGCAATGACCCGTGGGAGGGGGCCTGTCAGACTCTGGATATAGTGCATGAGTTTGCCTTCGAGGTCTGCCTGGCGGGTCAGCATGTAGAAAAATCCAGCCAGGGCCCAGGTGTAGGTGGTCCATTCATCCAGGCGTTTGTGGCCCCATTGGGCTTTGCCGGAGTAGATGCGGAGGATGCCGTATTTCTGGCGGACAAAATGGAAGAAGTTGAAGAGATACCAGAAGGCGAACATCTCGGGTTCTTCTACCTTAAAATAATAACAAAAGGCGACAAAAGCGAGGCAGAGGATCGGGGTGACGATATAGATGAGTCGGCTGCGGTTGAATTCGGTGCGGTCGAGGTAGACCAGGGGGAAGGTGAAGTAGCGGTGGGAGACGAAGGAGGTGACGGCGAGGAAGTGGAAGTTAGGGGCGTATTGGGGGAAGTGGAAGGGGACCACGAAGAAGACAGTCCAGCCGAGGATGATGCAGGTGAGGTCAACGGTGGGATTGATAATCCAGGTTTTTTTGGGGGTTGTTGATGCCATAGAGCGTTAGAGATAGGCGGGGTGGTTTGCCCTGTTTGCCTCCGGCGGCCCGATTTTTGAACGACCAAAAACCGGGGAAAAA
>JAPUJS010000546.1 GCA_027296045.1 bacterium
AGGCCCGATTGCCGCTATCAGCTTGATGGTTCCGCTGGCGATTGCGGAGTCCTATTTTGCCGTACGGGCACCCCAAGGTCGCAAGAGTTGACGGTTCGGCTGGTCCGGCAATGCCGAGGGGTCCGGGCATGTACAGATCACTCTCTTCAAGGTTCAGGTTGCGGAAATGGCGATGTCCGCAGCCGGCTTCCACCGTGAGCTTGCTGATTGCGTCGGTTACGCGCATGGTCCGCTCAAAGTGAACCGGGTCGCCATAGTGCCACCACGTATTCAAGGCGAGTTGATTAATGCCTTCTTCATAGCAGTGGTGGGGGGAGTGTTTCACAATGTTGAGGTAGTTGTCGGACAGGTTCAGCTTGATTGCCATATCGGCCAGCTTGCGCCCCATATCGCGTATGGTCTGGCCAAGCGGGGCGTCCTCGATCATGGGATAGGACGCCCATTCCTGCATCATGTCTACGTCGTCGGCCACGAGTGACCCCAGTTCGCCGGATTCTGCGGCCAGGCGGTTTGCGATCCACCACTCAGGAATGCTACGGGCGCCGAGATAGGCCTGGTGCAGCAGTAGGGCCCAGCGTGGTGTGTCGGGCGCTTCGGGCAGGGTCACCTGCCAGGGCTCTGGCGGGTAAGCTCCACGGAATATCCATTCATGGTATTGGCGAACTACGTCGTCATCGGGTGCCAGCACCCGGCACTGCTCTACCGTTTCAAAGAGGTTTTTCAGCTTCTGCCGATAGCTTGCGCCCCTTTTGCCGCTCAATGGACCTCGTTCGCTGGCCAGCCACTCGCGAATGTCAATGCCGGGCTTCTCGGCATAGAGCGCCATCCAGGGGCGGGGTTCGCTCATGATGTAGAATTGCCCTTTGAGCATGAATTTTCGCCAGGCAACGGCCTGTGGGAGCGCCTCTTCGCGCGGGATGTGCTCAAGTGTGATCTGGGGGTTGGCAAGTGTTACCGAGGCCTGTGCGCCGATACTCAGCCACACCTGGGCCGGTGGGGCGAGCGGGGGACCGTAGATGAGGGGGACGGTGCCTAGATCGGTCGGGAGGAAGACCTGATCGGGGACGTCCAGGGTTAGCTCGTAGGTGCCCGGTTTGTCCACCACGCAATCGACGCCCATGATTTCGCGGCGTGGGTCGAGCGGGTCCTGAACGCGGAAGGTCAGAAGTATGGGCTCGTCCACCGTGTCGATGGTCCAGCGGAAGGTTACGGCATCCAGCCCTTGAGCAGGATCTTGGGGCGGGCTCAGCAGATGAACAAACTCGGGTCCAGAAAAGCGGAGGGGCTGCACGCTTCCCTTGCCCAGGCTGAACAGGCGGCTGCCTTCCCCGAAGCGTACGGCCATCCAGCGCTGGAATATCTCCGACCCGGATGCGGGTCCGGTCACGGTCAGGGGGTTTCTGGAGGTGCGTTGGGCGTCGCGCTTGATGCGAAAGAAGGATGCATCACAGAGATCTCCGGCGCTCGGGCGTTCCCCCGCATAATAGAGGTCCACCCGGGATAGTTTGAGCCGCTCCGGAAAGGTGCGGCGGAAGGCATAGGTTGGGTTGGACACATCGCAGATCTTTTTGGCAGCAGAACCAGGATAGAATGTGCCGCCGTTTTGATACATTACACCGCGGTAGTCGCCCCGGAACAGGACCGCGTCGAATCCCTCCGGATCGGCAAGGGTGATGTGAAGCCCATTGGCCTGGTTGAATTCATACTGATGGCCGGTAAAGGCATGGGCCGGGTATTCGTTTATCGCCCCGTGGTAGGCAGTCGTTTCCAACCGCCCATCAACAGGGTAGTCAATAAATGCCTTGCCCAGGCGGCAATCGGACACCGGAACCTTCTCCACGCGCAGGGCACGTCCCGGCTCAAGCCGAATGGCGCCATCGAGATCACCCATCTGTTTTTCAACGGGAACCAGACGGGGACGTTCCGTATCACGCGTCCACCCTGGGTGAGGGGTACAAAGAACAACAAGCAGAAACGCGGACGAGAGCGCTAAAAGTCGATTCATTGTCATGAGTGGACTCCAGGTAGGGGATGATATTCAGTATGAATATCGGTTGTGTGGGCCAAAAGATACAACATGATGCTGAGGAAGAAGGGTTTACACATGGGTTTACCTTGCGCTGAGAACTTAAAAAAGCTTGCTTTGGGGGTGTGTCATCTTATTATGCAATGGTGCAGAATAAGATGAGAATGGTGCAGGATCAAGAAGAAAGTTCGGGGTTTTAGGATGCACTCACGCGTTGGTCTCGCCTTGAGGGAGGGCGAGAGGGTCTGCCACAAGGCCAAATTTTCTCCTATCTAATTTTCTATGGCCGATGTCGATACCATTATTCTGAACGACCGTCAACGCGAGGCGGTGACCGCACCGCTTGGTCCGGTATTGGTGTTGGCCGGACCGGGGACCGGGAAAACACGGGTGTTGACGGAGCGGATTCGGTATCTGGTGGAGGTGTTTCAGATCCCGCCGGAGCAGATTCTGGCATTGACGTTTACGAACAAAGCGGCCGGTGAGATGGCGTTTCGGTTGCAGCGGGCGCTGGGGAAAGAGGCGGCAGAGGCGGTGACGACCGGGACGTTTCACCGGTTTTGTGTGGGGGTGTTGCGGGAGCATTTTGAGGGGGCGGGCTTGCCGGAGCATTTTGGGATTGCCGATGAAGAGTTGCAGCGGACGTTGCTGTACCGGGCGTTTCCGAGGTTGAACCCGGATGAAAGTAATTTGAACAATACGCTTTCGACGGTGGTGCGGGTGAAACATCAGATGCGGTATAAACCCCACTTGCCGGTGTCGAAGGGGGATGCGAATCTTCTGGAGAAGTATGAGAAGGAATTGCGTGAAAACCGGCTGGTGGATTTTGACGATCTGATTTTTAAGACGCACGATTTATTTTTGGCACGACCGGAAATTTTGAACGCCTTTCGGGACCGGTTTCGGCACCTTTTGGTGGACGAGTTTCAAGATACGGATCGGGAGCAATATGCGCTGGTGCGTTTGCTGGGGGAGGTTCATCGCAGTTTGTTTGTGGTGGCAGATGACGAGCAGTCGATTTTTGGGTGGCGGAATGCGGATCCGGAAAATATCGATCGGTTTCGGCGGGATGTTTTAGGGTCACGGAAGCCGATTTTGCTGGAGGAGAACTATCGGTCGTCGGCGGAAATTCTGGCGCTGGCCCGGGAGTTGATTGCGCACAACGAGATGTTGTTTGAGCGGGAAGTGCGCACGCAAAAGCGCGGGACAAGGGTGCAGGGGCTGGTATTTGACTCGTTTCAGGCGGAGGGACAGTTTATTGCGGGAGACATTTGGGATCGGATTCGGGAAACGTCCGATTTGATCCACGGGGATATTGCCGTGTTATATCCCCAGCACGCGATCGGCAATGAGCTGGAGAAGATTTTTATGGGCGCGAATATCCCGAGCCAGATGGCGCACCGGCGGGGGTTGTTCGATCAGCCGGTGATTCGGCGGGCGCTTTCGGTGTTGAAATATGCGCTGGACGGAGAGGACGACGCGAATCTGGAGTTGTTTTTGAGGCGTGAGTTGGAAGGCGTGGATCCGGCGCTTTACCCAGCGCTTCGGGATTTTCAGTATCGGGCGGAGTTGCGGAGTTTTAAGCAGGCGGCATTTGTTTATCCCCGCACGGTGTCAGAAGAAGAGGGGTTGGAGGTAGAACGCGCGTTGGGGTTGGCAGGGGTGGTGTCCAATGCCGTACAAAAGGGGGCCACAGCGTCGTTAGCAGGGTTGGTGGACGATATTCTGGATCAGTTGAATACTTCGGGGTTGCCGTCGTTGAAGAATCACCTGGATCAGATCTCCGATCCGATGGAGTTGTCCGGGATGGAAACGGCGCTGGAACAGATCTTGCCGCTTTATCGGAGGGGCGGCACGGTGTATATTACCTGCTGGGATGAGGTCTTGCGGTTTTTGTTGACCACCCTGATCCGGGATGCGCTGGCCCGTCCCGGGCTCACGATTCGGGAGGCGGCCCCCGGAAGTCGTTTGGAATTGCAGGACAATGCGTGTGTGCTGGTGTTTGATTCGGAACCCCCTACCTCGTCGGGGCCATTTTTACATGTGGGCGGCATGGTCGAGCCAACACAGATGGGGCCGATGCTGGTGGCGTTGAAGCTTTGCCAGGCGATTTCGTGCGTGGATCTGGTGCCCTATGTGCCGGATTATACGGTGTTTGATATTGAGACGACGGATCTGGATTTGGACCAGGCGGAAATAGTAGAAGTCGGTGCGGTGCGGGTGCGGGACGGGAAGGAAGTGGATACGTTTCACACGCTGGTGCGGCCCCAGGGGACGATCTCGGAAGGGGCTCGGAAGACGCACGGGATTACGGATGCGGAATTGGAAGGGGCGCCGACGTTTCAGGAGATTTATTTGAAGTTTCAGGCTTTTGTCGGCATTGACGTGATGGTGGCGCACAACGGCTATGGGTTCGATTTTCAGGTGTTGCATCGCGAGGCACGGCGAAACGGGCGTGCCCGGATGCCGAATCCGATGCTGGATACGTTGCCGATGGCGCGGAGTTATTGTCCGGAGGTGCGGCACAATATCGATGCGTTGTGCGAGCGCTATGGGATTGAAAAAGACGGCAACCGACACCGGGCTTTAGACGATGCCCGGTTTTTGTACTGGGCGTTTGAAGGGCTCAAAAAGGAGCGGGCGTCTCGATACCGTCGGATGGCGCACGAAAGGCTGTTGGATCAGGTGGCACTGGGGATGTTGTTTCAGAAGACCTATGCGAAACAGGAGCGGTTTTCGCACGAAGATCATTTGCATTTCAACCTGGGGGCACAACGGCTTCTGGGACCGACGAATTTGTGTATTCGAAATCTGGTGGACCCGTTTCCACGGCTGGAGGCAGATCGGTTGCGGGCGCAGGCGCGGATGTGGTTGGGAGAAGATCCGAGGCCCGAGGCGCTGGCCGCCCACGCGCCCGACCAGATTCAGCGATTTCGAGACCTGGCCGAGCGACACGGGGCGCTGTCGGTGTCTTTGCAGGAGGGGATTCGGGGTTTGCTGGATTTTGCGGATCTGTATCGGATGGAGAATGAGATGTTAGGACGCGATGCAGTACATCTGCTGACCTTGCATGCGGCCAAGGGGCTGGAGTTTAAGGAAGTGTATATCTGCGGGTTGGAAGATCGGATGTTGCCCAATACCCGGGCGGTTCGTGGGGAAGATCCGAAAGAGATGGCCGAGCAGAGGCGGCTTTTGTATGTGGGGATGACCCGGGCCATGGACCGCCTGACGCTGTCGTGTGTCCGGCACCGGCCGGGGCGCAAGATGATACCATCCCGTTTTTGGGAAGAATTACAATTGGAGATGCATGAGCGATAGGCCGAGTGTAGCGCTCGGCTCCATGGAGATGTAGTGGCACGAGACAAGGTTTATTTTATTTCAGACGCACATCTGGGTGCGCCCAGATTAAAACGAAATCGCCGGGAGCAAGAGGATTCGCTGATTGGGTTTCTGCGGTCTATTCGGGACACGGCCGAAGTATTGTATATTGTCGGAGATCTGTTTGACTTCTGGTTTGAGTATGGGAGTGTTGTTCCAAAACACGGGGCACGCGTTTTGTTCGAGCTCTATTTTCTTGTGCAATCCGGGATGCGGGTGGTGTATTTGCCAGGCAATCACGATGTGTGGCCGGGGCCTTATATGGCGGAGGAAGTTGGATTGGAGCTCACGGGAGGGCCTGTGGAAGTCGAACATCAGGGAAAGCGGCTGTATTTGGCGCACGGGGATGAGTTCCGGCGGGACTGGAAATATCGGATGAGCCGAGCGGTGATTAAGAATCGGTTTTGCATCTGGCTGTTTCGGTGGCTCCATCCGGAAGTGGGGGTATTTTTTGCACAGAGTACATCGCACTATTCAGAAGAGCGGTCCAAGAAAAACTGGAATAAGAAGACGAATAAACAGATTTACATACAGGGGGCCAGGAAGAAAATTGAAGCAGGGGTAGATATCGTGATTTGTGGGCACTATCACCGGGCATTGGTAGAGCAGGTGGGGGATGGGATATTGGTTGTGCTTGGAGATTGGATTCGGAGGGATACCTATGCGGTTCTGGAAAATGGTGGGATTGCGTTAAAGGAATGGGAGGGCGGGATCGCCGAGGGCCGCTGAGAAGCGCCGAGGGCCGCAGAAGCCCCCATCCCCGATGATTGTGATAAAGGTGAAGAAAGGTGGAGATCTATTTATGATTTTGAGTATTGACCAGGGGACGACGGGGACGACGGTGATGGTGATCCGCTCGGATGGGGAGATTTTGGGGCGGGGGTATTCGGAATTTCGGCAGATTTTCCCGGCGCCGGGGTGGGTGTCGCACGATGCGGGCGAGATCTGGGATACGACGGTGCAGGTGATGGGAGAGGCCATTGGAAATGCGGGCGTGTCGGGGGAGGAGATTGGGGGAATCGGGATTAGCAATCAGCGGGAGACCACGGTGATCTGGGATCGGGAAACGGGGGTGCCGGTGCACGATGCGATTGTGTGGCAGTGTCGGCGAACGGCGGATATCTGTGCGCGGCTGCGGTCAGAGGGGATGGCGGAGACCGTGCGTGAAAAGACGGGGCTGGTGATCGACGCGTATTTTTCGGCGACCAAGGTGATGTGGTTGCTAGATCATGTACACGGGCTACGGGAACGAGCAGAACGGGGCGAGGTGTGTTTTGGAACGATCGATAGTTATTTGCTTTTTCGGTTGACGGGTGGGGCCGTGCATGGGACGGATTATACCAATGCGTCCCGAACGATGTGTTATCATATTCACGACCGGGTCTGGGACGCCGAGCTGTTGGAGGCGTTTGGGATTCCGGAGGCCATTTTGCCTGCCGTCCAGGCCTCGTCGGGAGATTTTGGCGAGACGGTGGGGTTGGATGGGTTGCCGGACGGAATTCGGATTGGGGGAGTGGCGGGAGATCAGCAGGCTGCGTTGTTCGGACAACGAGGGGTGTCTGTTGGAGATATCAAGAACACGTATGGAACAGGTTGTTTCACACTGTTTCAAACGGGGCAGACTGCGGTGTCCTCCCATCGCGGGTTGTTGACGACGCTTTGTTGTGATGCCTCCGGGCAAGTTGCCTATGCTCTGGAAGGATCGGTATTTAGTGCCGGATCGGCGGTGCAGTGGCTTCGGGATGGGCTGGGGGTGATTCAAACGGCGGCCGAGACGGAGGGGCTTTCCGAGTCCGTTTCGGATACGGGAGGGGTCTATCTGGTGCCGGCGTTTACAGGACTCGGGGCACCCCATTGGGACGAAAACGCACGCGGGGCAATTGTGGGGATCACACGCGGGACAGGGCGGGCGCATATCGTGCGTGCGGCCCTGGAGTCGATTGCGTATCAAACAGCGGATCTGGTAGATGCAATGGTGGCCGATGTGGGTGAATCCGTCCAGAGTTTGCGTGTAGATGGGGGGGCGGTGGTGAACAATTTCTTGATGCAGTTCCAGGCCGATATCCTGGATGTGCCGGTGATCCGCCCAAAGTATACGGAGACGACTGCTCTGGGGGCCGGCATGTTGGCCGGATTGGCGACGGGCGTGTGGGATGGTCCGGAGGCATTGGCAGATCTTAATCCGCCCGAGCGAACTTTTGAGCCGCGGATGTCGCAGGAACGGCGGGAGGAATTGCTGGACGGATGGCATGGGGCGGTGCGGCGCACCTTGTCTGAGGGGTCCTGATCGTTATTCGCCTTGAGAGAAAGGATTTGAAATGGCTGGTTGGTTGAAGCGATTGTTTGGCGGTGGGAAAGAACAGCAAGAGGGCGTGTCGGTGCGGGCACCGGCGTTGGTGGCGGATTCGGATTTTCAGACCACGAAGAGTGGGCTGGAATACGCCGAGATTAAGGTGGGGGACGGAGCTTCGCCCAGTGTGGGACAGAAAGTGACGGTGCATTATACGGGATGGCTGACAAATGGGAAACGATTTGACAGTTCGGTCGTTAAAAAGAAACCGTTCTCCTTTGAGATTGGGAGGCGGAAAGTGATCAAGGGGTGGGACGAGGGCGTTTTATCGATGAAGGTGGGTGGGATTCGACAGTTGAAGGTTCCGCCTGCACTGGGATATGGGGTTCGCGGGCATCCGCCTGTGATCCCGCAGAATGCCACGTTGATTTTTGAAGTGGCGCTATTGGCTGTTCAATAATCCGTATCTGTTTTCAGAAAAAATAAGATGGCAGTCGTTTGATCGGCGTTTAGCCCCAATCGAAGGAGGGTTTATGACATCAGTGCGCCTGGTTTTAGGTATGATTCTTGTTGCTGCAGTGGTTTCATGTGGATCAGTAGAAGACAATCCTGTTGCAATTGATCCTTCCCAACCATTGCCGACAGAGGTGGCGGAATCGGATTTTGTGACAACGGAAAGCGGATTGAAGTATTTTGATATCGCTGTAGGAACGGGCGTGTCTCCCAGTGCAGGCAAATTGGTCACAGTGCACTATATCGGGTGGCTAACGAGCGGATTGCTTTTTGATACTTCGATTGTAAATAATGCTCCATTTACGTTTACCATCGGGGTGAGACAGGTGATCCTGGGTTGGGACGAGGGCGTCATGTCGATGAAGGTGGGTGGGATTCGTCAGTTGAAGATCCCGCCGACCCTGGCCTATGGTGAGAGCGGAGCTCCGCCCGCGATTCCGGGGAATGCGACCTTGATTTTTGAGGTGCAGTTGTTAGCTGCCGAGGAATAAGGTCTTTGAGAAAGGCAAGTGGATGGCATCGGTACGCTTGGTTTTAATTTGGATTGCGATTTCCCTTCTAATTGCTTGCGGATCCGGGAAAGAGGGCGTTTCTACGGAGGCGCCCGATCCGGTGGCGGAATCGGATTTTGTGACGACGGCGAGTGGATTGCAGTATTATGATTTTAAGGTGGGAAGCGGTGTAGCGCCCCGTGCGGGACAGCAGGTGACGGTGCATTATTCGGGGTGGTTGACGGACGGGAAGCTGTTTGACAGTTCGGCGTTGAAGGAGCGGCCGTTCACGTTTGCGATCGGACAGGGCGGGGTGATCCAGGGCTGGGACGAAGGGGTGATGTCGATGCAGGTGGGAGGGATTCGGCAGTTGAAGATTCCGCCGCAGCTGGCCTATGGGAAAGATGGGATTGATCCGGTGATCCCGCCGAATGCGACGTTGATTTTTGAGGTGGAGTTGTTACGGGTACAATAGCCGCCATATCATTTGGGCAGGTTCTGGGCGATTTGACAGGGGTCTTCTGCATGGGCGTGGAAGAACGTCAGGTTGCCCATTTTTATGCTTATCAAAGGAGGGTTGGGTAGGGTTTCGGGTGTTTCTTATTCATCTGACGATTCGATCTGTTTTCGGATGCCCGAATAAGAGACGCCGAAGGCATCCAGGACCTGGGCAGCGACCCCCTCCTCGTCTTTGACAAGGGCCAGAATCACGTGGCTGGTTGACGTATGTTGGCTATTCAGTTCTTTGGCTTCGTCGGCAGCCAGAACCAGGATGTTTTTGGCGCGGGGTGTGAAAGGAACCTCTTTTGGGGTTTGCGGGCTTCTTGAGGAGATGACGTAGTCATCGATGGACTCTCCGAGTTCGGCGAGGTTCAGGTCCATCTGAGTAAGCGCTCTGGCACCCGAACAGTCGATCCGTATGAGGCCAAGCAGAAGGTGTTCGGTGCCGATGTAGTTGTGACCCAATCGAGCGGACTCTTCGCGAGCTTGCTCCATCATCCGTTTGACGTTGTCCGTAAACATATTGTTCATAGCTGTCCCCGAATGTATCATCTTCTTTTTTCTGTTTCCATGATTTTAGGCATCCACCAATTTGCAAACGTAGTGAATGCCCACCACGCACAGATTCCAACGACTGCTGGGTACCTGCCCACTCATTGAAAAGTCGTGATGCAGGACCCCCTAACGCATCCGGTGCATACGGTTGATTTTCTCTAAATCTCGCTTGCTTCATAATGAGAAACTGAGGAACTTTCGCAGGTCCCTGCGCAACTTTTAGACGATGCACATGCGTTCGTTCACTCAGTCCCTCTTTTTTGCCGACCTCAAGGTGAATCTCATCTTCGAATGTCCTGGTCAGAACTTTTTCAGCAACCGCGATGTCCTCTACCAACTTCTGTTCGGCTGTCTTCATCATACGATTCTTTCAAGAAACTGGTCCGTGTTACCCAGGCGCTACCGGCTACGCCTTCACGACAACACCGTTACCTCGCCGGTATCACCATCCACTCTCACTCTGTCTCCATCGTTGATCTTCTCCATGACATCCTTACAACCAACAACGGCTGGAAGACCAAATTCACGTGCAATGATGGCTGCGTGGCACAGGATGCCGCCATATTCTGTGACGATGGCGCCAAGCTGGGGTAAGACCACATTGAACGCGGGGTTGGTGGCGGTCGTTATCAATACGTCACCCTGTTCTATTCGTCCGAGGTCTTTTGAACCTTCCAGGATCCTCGCGGTTCCTTCATAGACACCCGGGGATGCCACACTACCGGTGAGTCCAACTGTGTCCTGCTTCTGATCACGCGGAGCTCGTCGCCCTCCAGACAGCAGTGCGAGGGTCCTGGAAGCGCCAGGCAGCCACTCCGGCTCAATCGGGAACTGATCGGGCTCGCCCAGGGTTTCAGGGATGTCGCGGATGCTGTAGGTGGCCCGGTAGTCGTAGCGTTCCTCAAGCTGTTTCGCCGTGGGCCCACCATCCTCCAATAACATTTGCCGCACTTCCCCTGCACTTGCTTCGGTCATATGTTCTACGTGATCGATTTTGCCGCGTTCGTGGGCGCGTCGTCCTGCTTCGATAACGCCGCGTCGCAGTAAGCCGCTAATGGGCATATTGCAGTAGATATCCCGTTCGTCTTTGATTCTGCTGAACTTCCTCGCATCTTCAAAGAGTTCATCAAATTCAGCACGATGCTTATCCGGTACCTTGTCGCGAACCCTGGCCAAATCATCCGGGTTCATTTTGGCGTAATCCCCCGTGAGCCCGTGCCGGATCTTGACGAGCAGATCACCGGGCCGTTCCAGGATATATGGCTCCATAGGCTCCCAGCCGATGATGGTTCGATAGCCAACCACTCTCACAAATTCCTTCGCCGCCTTCCCAACAGCACCCTCCCGGGCGCAAAGCGCGTCCAGTCGTTCTTCCTCGTTATCATCGCCTTCCAGTACGGCGAGGGCTGCTTCGTCCCTGTGCAAAGCCTCCGTCAACGCCCGCAGTTCCGGCTCGTCACCGGCTGAGATAGGGGAAGATCCTACCATTAAGGGTTCCAGTTCTTTGGACGTACAACCACTCCACTCGGTCGCGCGAAAAAAGAACAGGCTCCTGGATATACCAATCTGATTGAGTATATGGTGGTACTCATTCGTTCTGCCAAGATGGTGAAGGCATTCGTCAATATGCAAGCAAAGCTCCTCATCCCCCAAATTCGCGGGCTCAGCATCCGTCAATTCAAGGGTACGTCCCATTATCCAGGGCCTGCCTATATTGTCCCAATGCTCCACATCTTTTCGCCATCGTTTGGTTGTTAGCGCTTGTTCCGCTCTTTGAAATCTTTCCTGGACTTCCGGATTTGCCGCTACCAGTGCCTGAAATCGCTTTTCCGCAACCTCCTGTGGTCCTGGCGGTCTGGATACCAGCATTCTTGACTGAAGATAAACAAACCGATGCAGAACCACGATCCGCGCGCCGTCCTGAAGCATTCCATAGCGAGAACTGCCAATACGCATCCCGCTACTCATAGAGGGATAGGTAGCCATCTTCATGGCGGTAATTGGCCGATAGGTGTGCTGCCCGTCTGTCCCCCAAACGCCCGGCCCCGGTGCCTCAAATTTCAGGTGCGACAAATCCATACTTGCTATTCCTTTTTTTGGCCTTGTTTTCGGTTAAAGATTTGACAATTGAATGGGCATCATTGCATCAAGATGAACTGAGAAATCTATGGGGGCGAGCACGAAATCATGAATCCTTGGGTAAATTAGATCCTTTGCAATAGAGATCAAATCATAACTTGCTACTTCTACCGCAATGACTAAAACTTCTGGTTGTTGCGGTTTTTGTTTGGGGGAGACTGTG
>JAPUJS010000547.1 GCA_027296045.1 bacterium
GGTTGCGTTCTGTTATATCCACAATGAAGGATACCGAGTTCTCAATGGGATTCTCTTAAATCGCCAGGCAAGCTTCCTACCTGGCTACAGGGCAATTTAAGCAACTTTAAATCTCGTTAAAAGGGAATTGTTAAGCCACAATTGAATTTCTGAACGGAAAATACCAGGAGATAATTCATGGGCAGACTCCATTGTTGGGCTGGATGATGGGAAGCGGGATTCCTGGGTGGTTGGGCAAATTGAATCTGAAAGGGGAAAGTTCTTCCTCGTTCGAGTTTTCCTGTTTGTGTTATGAGCGGTATAAAATATTGAAAAATATAATCATGTCTTGCATAGGTTCCATTGGCTTGGGGTTTGCTATCTCTAAAGCTGTGAACAAATTGGCTTTTGATGCTTGTCTTTTGAGGAGGTGCAACGGTGGAACCAATTGGAATGGCCAGATTGGCCAAACAGGTCCTGGACCCATCCATTTTGGACGACTTGAAGAACAAACAGGCGCTGATGGAGGCGGCCTGTCGGTGTTTGGAAAATGAACGTTCCTATCGTTTTTTCTGTCACCTGTCTTCGTTGAGCCGATTGGATGAAATGGAACGGGAGCGTATCTTGAATTATCTGGAGGCGACGGGTGATTTTGAATCGTTTGAACTGGAGGCGATCCGCAGACTGGTAACCAGCGATGTGGCACGTACATTTAAGGACCTGGTCGATCTGGCCCGGGATATCCGGATCGAGCAGGAGATTGACGCAATGTTACACTAATTGTGTGCAATGATCGAGGGGAGAGGGGATCGCTCAAAGGCGATCCCCTTTTTTGTTTGGGCTTGACAGAACACGGGTCAGAAATCATGTTTAGGCAATACGTTTGGTTCTTGTCATTTGATGCCTGTTGGAGGTCCAGTTTATGTTAAGCGATGCACAGATTGCGGAGTTTCACGATCAGGGATATTTGAACGGGGGGCCGTTGTTGGATGACGAAGCGGTGGAGGTGTTGCGGGATGAACTGGGTCGGGTGATTCGAGATCAGGATCGAGAGGATGTGCCGCAGCCGGTTCGCCTGGTCAATTTGGGGGGAGACGACAACGCGCCGGTCTGGCAGATTGTGAATATTTGGGAGGCCAGTGAGGCGTTTAAAGAATTGCTGTATGCCCCCAAAATTGTGGAAGAAATGGGGCAGTTGACAGAAGCGACGGAATTGCGGATCTGGCACGACCAGATTCAGTATAAACCCGCGAAGGTTGGGGGGACAACGGGCTGGCATCAGGACGCGCCTCTGTGGTCGATCATCCGGCCGATGACCGAAGTGAGCGCGTGGGTCGCAATGGACGATGTGGATGAGGAGAACGGGTGTATGAGTATGGTGCCGGGGTCTCATCGGTGGGGGAATCAAATGGAGTTTATTCGGACGATTCGGGGGGATGATTTTGATGCGATGCCCGAGGAATTTGAAGGGCACAAAGTGGAGGTGATGCGTCGGCCGGTGAAGAAAGGCGAAGTGCACTACCACCATGCACTAACCTGGCACGGGTCGCACGACAATACGAGCAAGCGGCCCAGGCGGGCGATTGCGATTCATTATATGACCCATGAAACGCGATATGAGGCCAGCGGCAACCATGTGATGAAGCCGTTTGTGGAGGTGGAGGACGGCGAGATTTTAAGGGGGGAACATTTCCCCACGGTGTGGAAGAAAGAGTAGGTTGAGAGATCAAGGCGCCAAGCGCCGATCTAATAAGGGGCAACACCGCAGTCAGGTGTTGCCCCTTATTATCATAACTTGCGGTCTTTTAGCGGCATTGCATAATGGATTTGACGGGCGACTTCGACAAATCCTGTTCGAGGGTAAAACTGAATGCCCACGTCGTTGTTGTCGAGGGTTTCAATGCGGGCGACGACCATACCCTGTTCTTCCAGATGGTTTAAGGCGGCTTTCATGAGGGCTTTGCCGATGCCTTTGCCCTGATGGCCAGGCAGCACAGCCAGATTGGGAATGCCGCCAACCCTGGTGTGGCGATCGATTCGGGTGGTAATGTAGCCAATCACCTCCTTGTCCACTTCATAGACAAAGAGGCCTTCGGAGTGGGCTTCGGCATCGTTGTCGATGTGACTGGCTTTCCGTTCCTGCCAGGTGGTGTCGGAAAATTTTCCAAATGCTGTTTCGATGTGCTGATCGATGGAGATGCCGTCGAAGCAGATGACGGTGATTTTGCGCAGGGTTTCCAAATCTTCCGGCCGATACGTTCGGACCATCGGTGCCTCCTTTGTATGAAAGATTTGCTGAAGGTGTGTTTAGCACTGGCGTTTACTGCAGTTACGATCCCTTGCATAGATTTATCTTTCTGTTAAATCTTGTGCTTTTGTCTGGGAGGTAATTTCTATTTTCGGGATTTTCCCAAAAAAATGCATCCGGGGACTTGACTTTTGTATATGAATTGAGTATTTTGTTGAGTAAGCGAAATTTTTTAGTTTCTGTTTCCTGTACAATCGGTTTAAGAACGGACGGTATGGCAAGGATCAGGAGTTTCGATTCTTGCCTGTTTTTTTTCTTTTGTCCAGTACAGATTTTATTATAGGAAGGTGGTGAAGACAGTTGGCAGAAGGCACCGTAAAATGGTTCAACGACGGCAAGGGCTTTGGT
>JAPUJS010000548.1 GCA_027296045.1 bacterium
GCTAAGCATCTCATCCCGATTCATCCCTTTTTGCCCTTCCCCTTAGCAAGCAATTCTAGTTCGTCAACAAGCGCTCCCATCTCGTCGTTGAGGGATCTGGTTTTTTTCAGACCATCATCGAGACGCTTTAAACCTTTATCGATCCGCTTGATTCCTTGTTTGAATGCTTTCTCCGCTTGTGCAAATTCATCCATTTTGAACCTCCAACAATCCATAGGGATCCACCGTCTTGTAAGAATATAGCTACAAATTTGACGTTCGTCAATCCGTCTAAAAATTGATAGGAAGGATAAAAAATGTCCCAAGACACCCTCAAAGTCACCATCAATGGCACTGGTTTCGCCGGCAACTACACCGCCCAGGTCTACGGCATGATCCCCCATAAAAACGGCCTCCAGATCGAACTGGCCGGCGTCTGTTCAGGCCACCTGGAAAATGCTGAAAAATTCGCCCAAAAACATGGCATCAGCAAAGCCTACGAAAACCATCGGGAAATGGTCCACACCATCCAGCCCGATATTGACAACATCGCCTGCGCTAACTACGCCCACGGTCCCTATGTGATAGAAGCCGCAGAAGCCGGTGTCAACGTCATCGTCCTGGAAAAACCACCCGTCGTCTGGCCCGGATACCCCGAAGGCCGCGAAGCCGATGCCGAAACCAAAAAGCGCGAATCGATGGAATTCCTTGCCACCGTCCTCGATACCGTCAAAAAACACGGCGCCAAACTTCTCTATGCCGAAGACTTCGTCTATTTCGACGGCGTCAAAGGCATGGTCGAATTCCTCACCCAGGCCCAAAAAATCAACAAAGGCAAGATCCTCTACCAGCGCGGCATCTGTGCCCACCAGGGTTCCCATGCGCCTGCCTACGACACGCCCTCCCTTTCCGGTGGTGGCGCCCTCTTCAACAAAGCCTGTCACCCCCTCGGCCCGATTCTTTACCTCAAACAGGTCGAAGGTATCCTCACCAACGGCAAACCCATCCGTCCCCAAAAAGTCTCGGCCGTCGCCCTTCAGATCCTCAAATACCAGCCCGAATCCTCGGGCGAACACTTCCGCGTTATGCAAAATGTAGACGACTTTGCCCGCATCACCATTTGCTTTGAAGACCAGACCGTTGCCGAAGTCTTAGGCTATGACCTCAGCATCAGCGGCATCAAAAATGAACTCTACCTCATCACCGACTGCGCCCAATACGACATTCGCATCAATCCCAACAACGCCAACGAAATTTTCCTGCCCCTCGAAAACGCCTCGGGCGACATCCTGTTCCGCGAAAAACTCCCCACCTCCCAGGGCACCTCCTTCCCCCAGCCCAACCAGTTCCACGCCCACGGCTATGTCAACGAAATGAACGACGCCGTCGACTGCGCCCTCGATCCCGATCGCTATCCCCAGTCCGGCCCTCTCATGGCCTGGGATACGATGGCCGTCTTGATGGCCTCCTACGAATCCAGCGACAAAAACGCCGTCTTCATCGACCTCACCGAATACCTCGAAGCCCGCACCTTCGACAACACCGAAATTCCCAACCCCGAAAAATTCGGAACGGTCTTTCAGAAGCGATAAATCCAAATATTCCCACCCAATTTGCTTATATTGAACAGCACTCTATTTTTCCCTCACAAATCCCGGAGCCCCCATGGCCACCGTCGGCCTCGTCGCCCACGAAGACTACCAAAAACACGACACCGGGCAGGGCCATCCAGAACGTCCCGATCGGCTCAAAGCCCTCCATGCTCATCTATCAGAAACGGGCCTGGAGCAAGATTTGATGGCCATTTCTCCCCGACACGCAGAAGGCTACTGGATCGAGAAGGCCCACACGCCCGAACACATCGCCAATGTCAAATCCCGATGCGAGCAGGGCCTCACACACATGGACGATTTCGAAACCATGCTTTCTCCCGGCTCTTACGACATCGCCCGCCTGGCCGTTGGCGCTTCTTTCGAAGCCGTCGATACGGTCATCAACCATGAGGCCGACACCGTCTTTTGCGCCGTGCGCCCCCCCGGCCACCACGCCGAACGCGATCGAGCCATGGGATTTTGCCTGTTCAACACCGTCGTCATTGCCGCCCGATACATCCAGGAAACCCACAACCTCAACCGCGTCTCCATCCTCGACTGGGACGTCCACCACGGCAACGGCACCCAGCACATCTTGGAAGAAGACCCCTCAATCTTCTACTTCAGCGTCCATCAATACCCACACTATCCCGGTACCGGTGCCCTCTCAGAAACCGGCATCGGGCCAGGCGAAGGCTACACGCTCAATGCACCCGTACCCGCCGGTACTGGCGATGAAATGTATCTCCGAATCTTCGACCAGATGCTCCTGCCTGCCATGGAAGCCTTCAAACCCGAATTTGTCATCCTCTCCGCTGGCTTCGACGCCCACCGGGACGACCCACTTTCCCACACCCAGGTCACCGAAGCCGGCTTTGCAGAAATGACCAAACGGGCCCTTTCCATCGCCCACGACCACGCCCAGAACCGACTCATTTCTGTCCTGGAGGGCGGCTACGACCAGGGCGGACTCGCCCAGAGTGTCGAAGCGCACCTGAAAACCTTACTCAATGCCTGATATAAAACCGGATAAAATGAAAGTCGCCTTTCAGGGCGAACTGGGTGCCTACAGCGAAATGGCCGCCCGGTCCTATTTCCACGAAACCGTACAGGTAAGCCCACAACCCACATTCACCGATTTGTTTGAGCGCGTCACAAGCGGGTCCTGCACCCACGGCATGGTCCCCATCGAAAATACGGTGATGGGCTCCATCCACGAAAACTACGACCACCTCCTCAAAAACGATCTGCACATCGTAGGCGAGCTCAAATTGCGCATCATGCACAACCTGATTGTCAACCCGGGGGTTCGCCTCGAAGACATCCGCCATATCTATTCCCACCCGGCTGCCCTGGCACAGTGCACCAAATTTACACGGTCGCTCACCCAGGCCGAAGCAGTTGTTGCCTACGACACGGCAGGCGCCGTCAAAAACCTGAAAGAAAGCGGTGCCAAAGACGCCGCCGCCATCGCCTCTGCCCAGGCCGCGGTCGACTACGATCTGGAAATCCTCAAAACCGGTGTCGAAAACAACCACCAGAACTACACCCGCTTCCTAATTGTAACCAAAACGCCCGTGGAGCCCGAAGACCCGGCCAAAATCTCGCTCGTCTTTGCCATGAAAGACGTGCCTGGCGCACTCTTCAAGAGCCTGAGTGCCTTCGCACTTCGCGATATCAACCTGCTCAAAATCGAATCCCGTCCTCTGGAAGGCCGCCCCTGGGAATATGCCTTCTACCTGGACCTCGAAGGCCATCTCGGCCATGAACCCTGCGCTCGAGCCATCGAACACCTCAAAGAAATCGCAACCTTCGTCAAAATCCTGGGCGCCTACCCACAGGGAGAGGCCGTCGAAGGCACCGTCCGAAGCAAAATCGCGTCAAGATAAAGAGGGTTGACATCCCGCGTTCGGTTTTGACATATTAGAATAAAACACTTTCTTCTTGAGGCCAGCCATGAACGTCGCCAATCGCATGAACCTTTTGGGCACCGAGTCTGCCTTCGACGTCCTGGTCAAAGCCCAGGGTCTTGAAGCCCAGGGCCACGACGTCGTCCACCTCGAAATCGGCGAACCCGACTTCGACACCCCATCCCATATTGTTGAGGCCGGCAAAAAGGCCCTCGACGACGGCTACACCCATTACGGCCCCCCGGTAGGACTGCCGGCACTTCGCGAAGCCATTGCCGAAGAAATCAACACCACCCGAAACCTCTCCGTCCACCCCGACCAGGTCGTTGTTACCCCGGGTGCCAAACCCATTATGTATTACACCATCATTGCCCTGGCACAGGCAGGCGACGAAGTCATCTATCCCAACCCCGGCTTCCCCATCTACGAATCCGTCATCCGTTTTGCCGACGCCACACCGGTCCCTGTCCCCCTCACCGAAGACCGGGGCTTCAGCCTCGACGTCAACCAGCTTCGTGACCTCATCACCGACAAAACCCGCCTCATCATCGTCAATTCTCCCCAAAACCCCACCGGCGGCGTAGTGCCCGAATCCGATCTCAAAGCCATTGCCGAAGTCGCCGTCGAACACAACATCCCCGTCCTTTCCGACGAAATCTACTCCCGCCTGATCTATGGCGATACCTTCCACAGCATCACTGCCTACGACGGCCTGGAAAACCTCATTTTCATCCTCGACGGTTTCTCCAAAACCTATGCCATGACCGGCTGGCGAATCGGGTACGGCGTCATGCCCTCCGACCTCGTCCCCCACTTCAACCGCCTCATGGTCAACAGCAATTCCTGCACCGCCGCCTTCACCCAGATGGCCGCCCTTGCCGCCCTCAAAGGCCCCCAGGACTCCGTGGATGTCATGAGAGAAGAATTCCGCAAACGACGCGACATCATCGTCGATGGCCTTAACGCCATCCCCGGCATCACCTGTCCAACACCCGGAGGCGCCTTCTACGCCTTTCCTAACATCACAGGATTAAACAAATCCTCCCAGGAAGTCGCCGACTTCATCCTCAACGAAGGTCACGTCGCCTGCCTGGCCGGGTCAGACTTCGGCGTTTACGGCGAAGGCTATCTCCGCTTCTCCTACGCCAACTCCATCGAAAACATCCAGAAAGCCCTCGAACGCATCGCTCAGTGTACCGCTCAATTGCAAACCTGATCCTCATAAACGTGCCAGAGTCGCAAAACGGCCCCGAGGGATTTGATCCACCGGGGCCTTCTGGCAAACAGGGACAGAAATTTCATATATCCAGCCTGGAAAGCCCGCATAAAAAAACGACCGCATATCCCAAAGATATGCGGTCGTTGATCTATCAATCGATGTATGATTCACCCAATTGCATGCTCCACTTCAAACACATGTGAATGCAAATTCGCCACCCAATGCTTGCCGTCCTGTGTCACTTCCAGATATTGGATTGCATCCTGAATATACGGGCTCACCACGTTCCAGAAAAATCCGGCAAATCCGGTTCGCATATCACCCGGATTTTTGTACCCCATTTTTTCATTTGCCCCGAATTGCTCAAATTCGTAAAACAAAGCAGGAATCTTTCGCAAATAGTCCGGATCGCCCAGTTGTCCAATAAAATCTGCCGCCCGCAACAGACCCGGATATCCCTTTGTATCTTTATACGCTGGTTCGTCCGGAGGTGGAAATCGCGTCATCTCGATATAATTCGCAATCTGATCGGCCTGGAGGTCTATCAGTCCCTCCCCCCCGAACCGTTCCTGTACAAACAGCTTGCTGCGATCCACATGATACGGCGTCAAAGCCGCATCCGTACTCCCGGGAGGCAGTTCGATTGTATCATCATCCACTCCCGTTGCATAAATTCCTTTCCGATCCCCCCGACAAATCCCACGCACATACCCGATGTCATGACACAACAGGGCCGCAATAAAATGCGCCCAATCGCTGGGTGTCACCCCGCCTTCTGTCAGATGCTTGCCCACCAGGATCTGTTGCCCAACCGTCGTCACCAGCATCGTATGCTCTACATCGTGATACAGCATATCGGAATTCGATATATTTTCCAGCGCCAGCCGACCGATCCAGTTGACCAACCCGCCATAGGCGGTCTCCAGTTCGCCATAGGCATTTTTATATTCGGTTTCCAGGCCTGCTGCAAACCGTTGGATCATTAAATACCGATAGTTAAAAAGCATTCGGTTCCCTTTCCAAAGCGTTTCCCCCAATTCGGATTCAAACAAATAAACAAAAAACGGTATCAAAACGCAATAAGCAGGAGACAGGAGCGGATGGGTGGGGTGGTCCTCACCACATCACCCGAAATCCCTCCGACGCCATCGCCTTCTGCTGGCTTTGCAAATCTTCCACCACCACCCGAAAATCTCGCCTGCCCGGTGCCATCTCCTGCAAACCCAGTGTCAAATAAAGCGGCTCCCAAGACCGTGTGCCACGAAAATCGTAGGATATTGTCGTCACCCACTCCGGGACTTGATTCCCGTCTCCTTCTGGAAGCGCACGCACCTGATAGCTCACTTTATAATGGGTTTCCCCAAACCGGTCCTGAAACAAATTGTACACTTCAAAATAAAACGCCGCCTGTCCAGACTGCTGATATTGCCGGATTGGATTTGGCAAGATCATAAACCGTTCCCGGCCCAGCGGCCCTTCATCCCGTTCCTGAATTCGCCGGGCAAGCAACAGGCTGCTCACCTCCAGCGAGTCCCTCCCAAATTTCCGGATCTCGACCGAATCTCGGAACGAACCCACCGCCTGGGATTTCCGATCCTCCGCCTCGGCCACCATATAATAGGTGCCGGGCAACAGCGTCACCCGCTCGGTGGCAAACAGATACCGTTCTCGAGTTGCAGGATAAGCCACAACAGGCATCAGATTCACTTTCACCACCGACTGATAAACCGTATCCCATACGGTGTTAAACACAAAGAGTCCCTGTCGAAGATCTACCGTTTCAGCGCCGGGCGAATGCGGTTGATGCACCACATATTCTTCGGGCAGTGCATAATATACTTCCACCCGCGCCTTTCCGTCCTCCCCCCGGAACTGAGAGATCTGATAATTGACCGTATACCGTTCCCAGCGATACGGATCTTGATAATACTCCGGCACCCGATCCACAAAATCCTTCAATATATCGGCCCGAATGCGCCCGATCCGTGCCGAATTGAATTTCCATGTCGAAGAGATTGGATTGTAAAAAGACAGCCGAAACCCTTCGTATTCCCACAACTCGACCCGTGATCTCCGGTATTCCGCCGACCGAACAATCCGAGATTGGGGCCGGCCGTACCGAATAAAAACCTCGCCCTTGTCCGTCTGCCAGCCCACCAACCTCTTGTAGGAATCCCCAAACCGCAAATTGGTATAGGCCACCCGACCGCAGTGCACCATCAACCGCTCGTTGAGCGGCGATAGAAAAAGCGGATCCCGACTCGTCCAGAACTCGCGCAGCTGCGCCTCATCCGGCAAGGCCTCTTCGTTCTTCGACAGGGCCTTCCGGTCGGCCACCAGAACAATCGACTTCATAAACTGCTGCTCGGATTCCGACATCTTCCGCAAACCGGCCATATAATACCGATATGCCAGCGGAAGCTTATCCTGCGCCTCGAACCCCAACCCGATAAAAAAATAGGCATCCGAATCGTCTGGGTATCGCCGCGCATACTCCTGAAACAGCGCCACCAGATCTTCCGGTTGGCTCAGTTCGTAATACACCAACCCCAACAAAACTCGGGCAGGCCGATGACCGGGATCTGCTTCCATCGCACGGGTCAAATACCCGATCGCTTCCGTCATCTGTGACTCCCCAAATTCTTGCAAGCTCAAGGGGATAGTGTCCGACGAATAGGCCACCGACACCGTATTCAAATTTCGCCGCATCCCCCACACCGCATGCCTGCCCGCCACATAAAGCGCCTGGGCATTTTCAGGGTCTGCTGCAAGAGCCTTCTTCGCCTGAATATTGGCCCGATCCAGGTCATCTAACAGCCAGAGCAAATTCGCATAGGTCGTGCGATATACCGGGTTGCTCCGCTCCCGCGCAATCGCCTGCTGCATCCAATATTCCGCATCATACCACCTGATCCGGTCCTCCGATGTCATATACAGCCTGGCAAGCGCATGCATCGCCCTGCCGGACGCATCATACCGAATGGCTTCTTTCATAACCCTCACACGCCGCTTAAACGAAAGCGTCGTGTCCGTCGCCACCACCAGCAACGAATCCACCCGTATCGAATCGGGTTTGAGGGCATCTATCGGAGCTGTGTAGAACAGCAACACAGCCAGTATACAACGCATGGGAAACCTCACTTCTCCCGGTCGGAGATCAGATTCTATAACTTAACACACCCCGGCCACACTTCAACCGTATTTTCCACCCGCATCAAATCATTTGACAACACCCCAAATGTTGGCTATTTGTAGATCCGTCCTGTCCACCCTCAAAAGGATACCCGCGATGCCTGCCCCAAAAAACTTGCCCAACACAAAAATCTTAAGCCTCGAAGGCGACCTGGCGGTCGAAATGATTGCCGGAATCGATCGGTTTCTCATGCGAGAACTCGAAGTCCAAAATCGCACCCCATTCTGGCAACCCGATTTTTCCTCCCACGACGCCTACACCCAATCCCTGGAGCCCAACCGTCAGCGCCTGCGAGAAATCCTCGGCCTGATCGACAACCGTCTCTCCCCCGATTTTCAAATCACGGGTCCTCCCGAAGGTCCCCCCGAACTGGCCACAGGACCCGGCTACCGCATCGATGAAGCCCGCTGGTCCGTCCTCCAGGGGGTCACCGGCGAAGGACTCCTGCTCACCCCCCATCAAAATCCCATCGCCACCGTCATCGCCCTGCCCGATTGCGACCTCCCGCCCGAAGCCTGGGCAGGCCTCGATCCGGAAGTGCCCGACACCGCCCAGGTCGCCCGACGCCTGGCAGAACACGGCTGCCGCGTCCTCGTTCCCTTCCTCATCGACCGCAAGAACACCTATGCCAGAGTACCCCATTTTCATCGCCAATCTCAACCCCACCGCGAATTCCTCTACCGGGCCGCCTATGAACTGGGCCGCCACATCATTGGCTACGAAATCCACAAAATACAGGCCGCTGTCGACGCCTTCACAAAAGACAACCACCCCATCGCCGTCTTCGGACACGGCGAAGGCGGCCTCCTGGCCTTTTATGCGGCTGCCATCGACACCCGCATCCGGGCCGCCGCCATCTCCGGCTACTTCCAGCCCCGCGAAACCCTCTGGCAAGAACCCATCTACCGCAATCTCTTTGGCCTCCTCCGCGAATTTGGAGACGCCGAAATCGCCGGCCTCATCGCTCCTCGCGCCCTCATTGTCGAAGCCGCCGACCCCCCCACCGTTCATATACCGTCCAAACCCCCCGAAGAAACCAGAGGTCCCACGCCCGGATCGTTGATCCCACCGCCCTTTGAAGCCATCGAGGCCGAATTCAACCGCGCCTGTAAACAGATCGAACCCCTGACCCCCGCACCCGCATTTACGATCACCCACAGCAAACAACCCGGAAATGACCAAACCCTGACTGCCCTCTTACAGGCGCTGGGCAGTTCACAACGCATGCGCCCACCGGCCAATCCACCTGTACGCCAACGGACCGGTCCAGATCCCAAACGCCGATCCAAGCGCCAATTTACCCAGCTTGTCGATCACATCCAAAACTGCCTCCAGGAAGCCGAATTCGCCCGCCTCGACTACTGGTCCGACGCCGACGATACGGACCTGGGCACCTGGCAAAAAACATCCAAACCCTATCGGGAACGCTTCTGGAACGACGTCATCGGCCCCCTGCCCGAAGCCTCTCTCCCCCCAAACCCGCGCTCCCGGCTCGTCTATGATCAACCCAAATATCGCGGTTACGAAGTCGTCCTCGACGTCCACCCCGATGTGTTTGCCTACGGCATTCTGCTGGTTCCCAAACGCATCCGAAAAGGCCAGCGTCGCCCCGTGGTTGTCTGCCAGCACGGCCTGGAAGGCCGACCCCAAAACCTGGCCGACCCGACAATCGAGCACGATGCCTATCACCAGGTCGCCTGTAGGCTGGCAGAGCGTGGCTTCATCACCTATTCCCCCCAAAACCCCTATATTGGCGGCGACACCTTCCGCGTGCTCCAGCGCAAGGCCAATCCACTAAAACTCTCCCTCTTTTCTTTTATCGTCCGCCAGCACGAACAAACCCTCCACTGGCTCGCTTCTCTCCCCTTCGTCGACCCCGACCGCATCGCCTTTTACGGCCTCAGCTACGGCGGCAAAGCCGCCATGCGAGTGCCCGCCATTTTAGAACAATATTGCCTCTCCATCTGCTCTGCCGACTTCAACGAGTGGATCTGGAAAAACGCCTCCACCCGCCACCGCTACAGCTACATGTGTGGTGCCGAATACGAAATGTTTGAATTCAACCTGGGCAACACCTTCAACTACGCTGAAATGAGCTGGCTCATCTGTCCCCGCCCCTTTATGGTCGAACGCGGCCACCACGACGGTGTCGCCCCCGACGAATGGGTCGCCTACGAATTCGCAAAAACCCGGCGTCGCTACGTCCTCTTTGGCATCGGAGACCGCGCTGAAATCGAATTCTTCGACGGTCCACACACCATTCACGGCGTCGGCACCTTCCAATTTTTACACAAACACTTAGACTGGCCTGAACCCAAACAAATAAAGGAACTCTTGTGACCTCTTCCATCACCCCCGAACACATCCACGACTTCGTCGAAGTGTCCTCCCCCACTCTTTTGTCGGACGGATCGCGCCTGGCCTTTGTCAAAACCTGGATCGACCGGGAAGCCCAAACATCCCGCTCTCAGATCATGGCCCTTTCCCTGCCTGATGGAGATCCTGTCCCGTTCACACAGGGAAATCAAGACACTGCACCCCACTTTTCTCCCGATGAGTCTACCCTTGCCTTCCTCCGGCCCGATGACAACAAACAAAAGCAAGTCTGGCTCCTATCCACCTCCGGCGGAGAAGCCCGCCAGCTCACCCACCTACCAGGCGGCGTGAACGATTTTTCCTGGTCGCCCGACAGCACCCATCTGGCCCTCGTCTCCCCGATCGACCCAAACCGTCCTCCCGATGATCAAGGCCCTCAAACGCAGGTCGTCCGTCGCATTCGCTATCGCCATGATGAAGATGGCTGGAAAGGGGACGCCTTTTCACACCTCTTCATCGCCAGCGTCCAAACAGGAGACACCACCCAACTCACCGATGGCGAAGGCGACGACCTGCTTCCAGCCTGGTCTCCCGACAGTACCCACCTCGCCTTTGTCACCGACCGACTCGAAAATCGGGATTTTGTGCGAAATACCGAAGTCCGTGTCATCCCCATGCAAGGCGGCAACGAACGCATCTGGTCCGAAGGACTCTGCCGGATCGGCGCACTCGCCTGGTCTCCCGACGGCACCTGCCTGGCCGCCATCGGTGCCCACGATCCCGATGTGTGGGACTCCAGACAATCCTGGCTCTATCGTCTCGAACCAGACCAGGCCCCCAAACACCTCACCGACGGCACCTACACCGTTGTCCTGCCCGACCTCCGGTGGACCTCCGACAACCGGATCGTCTTCATCGCCGACAAAGCCGGCGAATCCTATCTCTGCGAAATCCCTCCCGACGGGGACCTGACCCCCATCCTCGGCGGGAATACCGTCTTTTCAACGCTAACCCTGGACGCGAATACACATCAGGCCGTCACCGTCGCCCTCTCCCCGCAATCTCCCGGCGACCTGGTTCTCATCGACCTGTCCAGCCAATCCCAAAAGCAGCTCACCGACTACAATCGCTCTCTCCTGGACCAGCACCCACCCGCATCATTCGAAAAGTTCTCCTTCGCCCGGGCAGGCCAGGACATCCAATGCCGCGTCTTTTTGCCCCACGATTTCGACCACACCAAACAATACCCCCTCATCCTCGACATCCACGGCGGACCCAACGGTCGTTTCTCAGACAGCTTCGACATCACCCACCAGATCCTCACTGGTGCCGGTTACATCGTCCTGGCCGTCAACCCCCGGGGTTCCTCCTCCTACGGCCCCGACTTCTTAAAAGCCGTCCTCCGAGACTGGGGCGGTGAGGATTTTCAGGACCTCATGTCCGCCGTCGACGAACTTTGCAAGCGCCCCTATATCGACCCCAACCGCCTCGGCGTCCACGGCTACAGCTACGGCGGCTTCATGAGCAGCTGGATCGTCGGACACGACCACCGCTTCAACGCCGCCGTCATCGGTGCCCCCTGTATCAATCTCCACAGCATGTACGGTACCTCCGACATCGGCGTCTCCTTCGGCGAGAACCAATGGGGCGGTTCCTCCATCGACAACCCCAACGTCCTTCTCGAACGCTCTCCACTTACCTACGCCTCCCACGTGCAAACCCCCGTACTCCTCATGCATGGCGAAACAGACTACCGCTGCCCCATCGAACAAAGCGAACAATTCTTCGTCGCCCTCAAACGCCAGAACAAACCCGTAACATTCGTTCGCTTCCCCCATTCATCCCACGGCTTCCGCAAAAGTGGTCACCCCAAACTTCGAGAAGAATACTACCGGCGTTTGCTCGACTGGTTCGCGCAATACGTGTAGCTGGATCACGGAGGGCCACGAAGAAGCACAGAGGGCCACGGAACCACCACACCCACCCGCCGCTGGATCGCAGAGGGCCACAGATAAGCGCAGAGGGCCGCAGATCCACACCCAACAACCGCTCCAAAACCCGACAAAAACAGCTCCATGACCCAACACAACCCAGAAACCCTAAAATCCATCATCTCCCACCACCGTCCAAACGCCAAAACCAACATCCAGATCACTCCCAACAGCACCGTCACCGGCATCGTCGACTGGGACCGTGCCCTCTGGGGGGA
>JAPUJS010000549.1 GCA_027296045.1 bacterium
GAGTAGATGGGTTGATCACATAAGTGATTGCGGAAAAGCAATCACAGGCACAGCGCACGGTTCCGTCCAAGCACCAAGCCCGAAAAATCACTAAGGCTTAAAGGCCACTGGCGCTCCTAACATCCACAAGGGCACAAGCGCTGTGCCCCAGGCCCCACGCCGAGTAGGGCAGGGCACGGTAGCTGGCGTAGCGTGTGGTGGGGCGGTACTTTTTGGTTCTTTTTGGTCAGTCAAAAAGAACATCCGAGCAATAAAGCTCAAGCGAGCACCACATGAAGACGAACCACCATCCTCCCGAGAAAGGCCTCCCATGACCTTCTCACCCAAAAAAGATAGGTCTCTGACTGAGCCTCACCGGAAGCGGAAGTGGCCGAAACGGCATGCCTTTTCCTTTTTCCCTCACCGCTTCGATCAACTCCCGCACGGTCATTTCAACCTGATTGCCGACAGCGCGAGACCGAACCTGAAGGTTGCCCGATTGCTGTTCTCGCTCGCCGACGACCAGGAGATAGGGGATCCATTCTTTTTCACCGTTTCGGATTTTTTTGCCCACGGTGTCGTCCCGGTCATCCACGTCTACCCGGATATTCTGGGAGGCGATCTGGGAGGCGAGGTCCTGGGCAAATGCCAGGCTGTCCCGGTTGACCGGGAGGACGCGAACCTGTGTGGGGGAAAGCCAGAGTGGAAACATCGGTGCTCGGCCCTGTCCGACGTCTACGGCGATGTTTTCTAAAATGGCGCACAAGGTGCGTTCAACACTGCCAAAACTGGAGGCGTGTATGATGACGGGACAGGGGTGTTTGCGGCCGTCGTCGTCTATGAAACCGATGTTGAATCGTTCGCCGTCTTTCACATCCCACTGGACGGTGCTGATCTGGATATTTGCCCGGTCTTCGGTGATGAACTGGTATTCGTTCTTGATGGCGTAGTAGTGGCTCATTTCGGGCATGAGTTTGAAGAAGGCGGGCACTCCCATCGATGTGCCGATTTTGATGAGCCAATCCCTGTTTTGTTCATAGAAATCGACGGTGCCTTCCCAGCCCAACACCCAACGGTCTCGGGCGATCAGTCGGTTCATCAGGTCGGCGAACTCCAGACACAGGGTTTCAAATTCCCGCCTGGCTTCTTCGATACTGGCGCAGGCGGCGTGCATGTCGGTCATTATGAAGCTTCGGACGCGTTTCAATCCACTGACTTCGCCTTCCTGTTCGTTGCGAAAACAGGTGGCTTCTTCGTAGACCTTGAGCGGCGATTGTTTGTAGGTGAAGCGTACTTGCTGCATAAAGGGAAAACCGAGCGGGTCGGAGGCATAGCGCAAATAGCAGGTGCCGCGGCCCCCGTCCACACGATAATCCCGTTCGTGAAACTCTCCCATCAGTTCGCCAACCGCATTGTGGTCGCCGCGTATGGAGTGGACAATAAAAAAGCCCGCTGTCGAAGGCTCGACAGCGGGCTTTGAAATTGGGTGATCAAAAATGGCTTATTCCAACAATGCCCCTGCCAAGCGTCTGGTCTGATGCGTTGACGTCATGGTATGGTGATGCATAGTGGAATGGGCAGACGCCTGTCCTGCCAGGATACTGGCGGCATCCGGGTTGAAATCAAAATTGTAATTTGTAGATGGGTCAAAAATCATGTCATCGACTCCAAAGTCAGATCTTCTCAAAAATAGACGACATCGAGGCTCGCGTCAAGATTTTTCTTTTCTTTTTTTTCAAGAACGCTTTTCAAGAGGCGAACTTCCTCTTGCCCTTTCGGTAGGTTCATCCTAAATTGAAACAGATATTTACGTTTTCGGACGATCGGTGTTATTCTACTATTTTGTTGTTTCTTATTTGTTTATGGGGGGGGAGATTCGTCTTGTTATTCTGGCTCGCCGAACAGTACGCCGAGGTATTCGGTCCGCTTCGACTGTTGTCATCGTATCTTTTTTTGACCGGTCTTGGAACGGCCCTTGCCGCTTTGCTGACGTGGCTCCTTTTGCCCGTTTTGTGGGGTCGCTTGCCCACCGATCAGGGGCGGCCCTATGCGGTTGGGGCCGCCCAGAGTGAAGGGAAGCCGGTGGGGGCTGGCGTCATTTTCGTTCCGATTTTTATCGGGGTCAGTGTCCTGGTGGCACCTCTGGAATTCCGGTTTTTGGAAGCGGCCGGGTGTATGTTTTTGGCCATGCTGGCCGGTTATCTGGACGACCGAAGTGAAGGGGGGTGGAGTGAATACCGGATTGCGACAGTAGACCTGGTTATTGGGGTTTTGGGGGCGATGGTGATCTGTCAGTTAAAACCGGTCGAACTCTGGCTGCCTCTGGACAAGACTCCCGTTGAAGTTTCGCCGTGGGCGTTCATTCCCGGTGCTGCGGTGTTGATCTGGCTGAGCATCAATGCAACCAACTGTACCGATGGGGTGGATGGGTTGTCTGGCAGTTTGTGTGGGCTGGCGTTTATTTATCTGGGTGGGATTTTGTATGGGATTGTAGGCCACCAGGTGATTGCAAGATATTTGCTGGTGCCACATTATCAGGAGGGTGCAGGATGGGCCATCATGGCATTTCTCATGGCGGGTTGTCTGGCAGGCTATTTGTGGTATAATGTCACGCCCAGCACAGTGTTGATGGGCGATGCCGGGTCTCGACCTCTGGGTTTGCTGCTGGGCATGTTGGTGCTGGCCTGTGGGAATCCGTTTCTGATTTTTGTGGTTGCCAGCGTGGTGCTGGTAAACGGCGCAACGGGTTTGTTAAAGCTGACTCTGTTGCGGTTTTTTAATGTCGGAATTTTTAAGACGGTACGGTATCCATTGCACGATCACGTGCGGGAAAAAGGCGGGTGGTCGAATACGCAGGTGCTGGTGCGGTTTATTTTGTTGCAAGCGGTGGTCACGCCTATTTTACTGGTGTTGTTGTTGAAGATTCGGTGAGGGGATTCACCAGAGGTTGCGTTGCAGGAGGGATGGAGACCCGGTGCCCTTCTGTGTTTTCGCCCCTACATTGAGGAAGAGGCTATGGCAAGCAAAGAGGAAGTCAAAAAACAGATCTGTGAAGCCATTGATCGGCGACAGAGACAGATTGAGCGGATCGGGGATCATATTATGGTGAATCCCGAATTGGGGTTTAAGGAGTTCGAGACCGCCAAGCTGGTTGCCGATACGATGGAAGAATTTGGTATCCCCCATGAAACCGGGCTTGGAATAACCGGTGTAAAGGGCGTATTGCGGGGCAAAAAACCCGGTCCGACGGTAGCGTTGATTGGCGAGTTGGACTCTTTGCTGGTGTCGGACCACCCGGATGCCGATGCAGC
>JAPUJS010000055.1 GCA_027296045.1 bacterium
TCGGTCGATCCGACATAATAGACCTGAAGATCTTCAAAAGGTACGTCGGGGCCAATAATAAACTGGTACGTTGCATTTTCGGCCAGTTCGAGCGGAGCCGACAAGCGCGTCCTGTCATCGCTCACCACCACATCGGTGGACGGTACGTTGGACAGGATAGAAAAGGGAAAGGCTGCAAAATCGGTGTTTCGGATATCGATACCCTCTTCCAGGCTGACCCGGATGTTCAAGGGGTTGCTAAATACCAATTCCAGCGTCTGGGGTCCAGCCTCCAGGGGTGAATTTGCAACGTCTTCTTCCATCACCTCGCCGCCCCGGGAAAAGGACACCACCAGAGGCGTGACGGCCTGTCCGGCTCCCCGCACACTTAAATCAATGCCCTCGGTGACCACACCGCCCGAAACAGATACGGGGTCAAAATTACCGTCTCCATCGGCGTCGTAGATCCCCATCAGCCGCAACGTGGGAGCGTCTTCTGCATCATCCGGATCTTCAACCGTGCCGGCCGCCGTGATCAAATAATCCCCATCGGACACAAACGCAAAGCTGTACGTTCCGTCGTCTGCAATCCGTGCAAGCCGCAGCGAGGTCCCGCCTACCCCTCGGGCTTCTCCGGCCAGCACCAGTTCCTCGGCATTGGCTGGCAGCAGCTGCAAACTCCCTTCAACCTGGGCAATGTCTACCCCTTCGGGCAAGGTGATGGTTCCGGTCACGCCACCGTCCATCAGTGCAACCGTTCCGCCGTAATAGAACAGGCCGACGGACTCGTCGGTTTGACCGGGATATTCACCCATCACGATCTGGAAGGTTTCATTTTCGACCACGTCCATCATAATCGTGATTTCCTTCAGATCGTCGCTCACCGTCACCGAGCCCGGAACGCGGACCCGAACGGCGGCTGGTCGAAACACGATTTCAAAATTCTCAATCCGGCCCAAAGGACCACGCCGGCCACCCTGACCACCACCCGGACCTACCTGGCCACCGATCTGCTGGGCCGTCTGACCAAGTGTGCCCTGGCCACCCTCGCCACCTGGACCGCCAGGTCCACCCTGACCACCGCCGTCCACAATTTCTGCCATCACAAGCTCTGAACCAAACCGAATCCGAAGGGTGTGCATCCCCGGATCAATCGGATCATTCTTGGCCCCTTCAGCCAGTTCAGCATCTCCAATCAAAACTTGAATCTGTCCCGGCTCAAGAGTAGGCAACTCAACGGTTGGCTCCTGTCCACCCGTATCGCCCCCACCGGCAGGCGGTTGCTGCCCACCACCGGCGGGCGGTTGCGTGACTTGCGCAAAAGAGGTCGGATCTCCCGGAAGGGTCACCTGGATACTGGGATCAGTCGTCCCATCCCCATCCGGATCACCCAGTTCCTGACCGTTGCTCACGCCGTCACCGTCCGAGTCCAGAGCGGCAAGCGCAGGCCCCCAGAAGGCCTCCTGACCGTTCGGCGAAACACGGGATTCCACAGCCTGTCCAAAAGCATTGCGACGCCCACCACCCCCCGGATTGACATGGCAATTAGCACAGCTATTTACATTGCCATTGGGCAGCAGACCGGGACGAAAAGGACGCGCTTCAACATCTACAAAACTCCATCCGACCACAAACAGGGTCATAAAAGCAAAAATTCCCGACCGATAACATCGTGACATGACGTTCCTCCAAAAATAAATACAATTGCACGACTGCATTATTTGCCCGGTTGAATTAAGCACACAAAAATGGGGTGATTCAAAACTAAAGTTCTCACGAATATATAAAAATTACTCCTCCTAATTATGTGACCATCGTCACCTGGTGGATGAATTCGTACGGCTTGGTATCCTATTATCCATCTTAAATTGGTCAAAATTCAAACATTTAACCCTTGTATGGAAAGCACAGAACCCGCCTAATATAATGGATAATCTGATGCCGGGCAACTCCTTTTCTGCTAATTTACCCGATCAAAATATGCTTGCTCTTCCCACTGATTTCCATTACCATACGCTGCCTCAAATTGTTCCGGGTGTTTCCTGCTGCACGATCCACCACTCGGTTTGCACCAGGGGTCCAACCAGAAACCCAATCTGGAGAACCCAGAACCTGATTTCTTATTAACAAATATTTAACAATTGCGAAATCACATCGAAACACAGACCCCGTATATTCGCCCCCGATTTTAACTTTATCTACGAAAAAACACTGATAGTCTCGCGGTAAAACGCCACACTAACACCCTGAAAGGAGCAGCACAATGGCCGAAACGCCTCAAGACGTGTTCGCAATGATCCAAGAACACGACATCAAAATTATTGACCTCCGATTTACGGACTTCCCTGGCATGTGGCAACACTTTTCCATGGGCATTGCACAACTTGAGGAAGACTCATTTGAAGACGGGTTTGGGTTTGATGGTTCCAGTATCCGGGGCTGGCAGGCCATTAATGAATCTGACATGCTGGTGGTGCCCGATCCCAAAACGGCATTTGTGGACTCCTTCCTCAAGGTCCCTACGCTGGTGATGATCTGTTCCATTATCGACCCGATCACCAAACAGCCCTATACGCGGGACCCCCGTGGTGTTGCCCAGAAGGCCGAGGTCTATCTCCAATCAACGGGTATTGCCGACACTGCTTTTTTCGGTCCGGAAGCCGAGTTTTTCGTGTTCGATGACATTCGGTACGGTCAGAATACCAACTCGGGATTTTATTATATCGACTCCGTCGAAGGCAACTGGAACACCGGCAAAGAGGAAGGCCCCAACCTGGGTCACAAGCCCCGCCCTAAAGAGGGCTATTTCCCGGTGCCGCCCAACGACTCCCTGCAGGACATGCGCAGTGAAATGATCCTCACGATGATGGACGCCGGCGTGGAAGTGGAAGTCCATCACCACGAAGTGGCCACGGGGGGCCAGGGCGAGATCGACATCCGGTTCTGCCCGCTGTTGACCTGCGGGGACAGAATGTCCATCTACAAGTACGTCGTGAAGAATACCGCCCATAAGTACGGCAAGACGGCCACCTTCATGCCCAAGCCCCTTTTCGAAGATAACGGCACGGGCATGCACGTCCACCAGAGCCTCTGGAACGGCGACGAGCCCCTTTTTGCCGGGTCCGGCTATGCCGGCTTAAGCGAGATGGCCCTGCACTACATCGGCGGCATTCTCAAGCACACCCCGGCCCTTCTGGCCTTTGCCGCCCCGACCACCAATTCCTATAAGCGGCTTGTGCCCGGTTTTGAGGCCCCGGTCAACCTGGCCTACTCCCAGCGTAACCGAAGCGCCTGCGTGCGCATCCCGATGTATTCACAAAGCCCCAAGTCTAAGCGGATCGAATTCCGCTGTCCCGATCCCTCCTGCAACTTCTACCTGACCTTTGCCGCCATGCTCATGGCCGGCCTAGATGGGATCCAGAACAAGATCGATCCGGGAAGCCCGCTCGACAAGAATCTCTACGATCTCGAGCCAGAAGAAGCCGCCTCCATTCCCCAGACACCGGGATCCCTGGACGATGCCCTCGAAGCCCTCGAAGCCGACCACGAGTTCCTGCTCAAAGGCGATGTCTTCACCGAAGATGTGATCGAAACCTGGATCGACTACAAGCGCACGCAAGAGATTGATGCCATCAACCTCAGGCCCCATCCTTATGAATTCGCACTTTACTATGATATCTAATATTTGAGTAAAGTCTTCAAGTCAAAAAAAGACAGGGGGTTAGATTCTAACTCCCTGTTTTTGTATTGAATACCTGTTTGATTCTGAGTATAATAAAGAATAGGGAAAGATACCTACGAATACCTTCTGAGACACACAAGTAGTCAAGATTTGGACACCGAAAAAAGGGTGGGCCGATGGACCATTTTTGCTGTCTATGCGAGTCCGGAGGAATAAAGGACAATGAGACGTTTGTGTGTCGCCTGACCAAGCGGACTGACCATCCTTTTGAGGGAGACTGTAAGCCGTTCATAAAGTCAGGCCGAAAAACGTTCACACGGGCTGAGGTCGAGCAGATGATCCGAGAGGCACACCAGCCAGCACCCA
>JAPUJS010000550.1 GCA_027296045.1 bacterium
TTCACCTTCATCTCGATCTCGCCCGGCATCAAAATTTCGTCAACCCCTTCCGCAGGCGGCGACGATTTTACATGGGCAATAAACGTATCGGCCTCCTGGTAGAATTCTTCCAGTGCTAAAAATTGCGCCACGTCCAGCACAATCAACAGCACGCCATTGCTGAGCCGCTGGTCCTTGCCAATACAGCCTGTACCGCTCAACACACCGGCCAGAAATTCAAGCACCACATTGAGCCCATAGCCTTTATGCCCGGCCGCGCTTCCCCCTAGGGGCAAAATACTCCCGAGCGGTTCTGTGTAAAGCACATTGGGATCGTTGGTGGGTTTCCCCTCGGCGTCAACCAACCACCCGTCCGGTGTTTCTTCACCCCGGTTGCGCTTCACCCGCACCTTACCCTCGGCCACAACCGTGGTAGTCATATCCATTACAATGGGCTCACCCGTAGACGAAGGGATGCCAAAAGCCATCGGATCGGTCACCAAACGCGGCTCCGTCCCCCCCCAGGGCGCCATCCGAAAAGCAGGCGTGCCAACCGCATTCACAAACATCAGCCCAATCATCCCCTCTCTGGCAACCCGATCCACGTAGTTGCCCAGACGTCCAATATGATTCGCCCCGCGCACCGCAACAGCAGCCAGTCCGTGCTGACCGGCCTTGTCAAGCGCCACATCTGTCGCCCGGCTCATCGTCACCTGGCCAAATCCCCAGTGTCCGTCTACAATCGCCGTAATCGACGTTTCCCGTAAAATCTCCACTTCCGCATCTGGAACAATATCTCCCGCTTCAATCGCGCTGAGATACTGAGGAACGCGAATCAAACCGTGGGAATCGTGACCGGTGCTGTTGGCCTCTGCCAGCAACCCCGCCACAAGCCGGGCATTTTCCGGCGGCGTACCAGCTCCAGTGAAAACTTTCGTGCTGGCTTGAATTAACTCATCTGCGCTAAAGTGGGGCATAGAAATACTCCTGTTAAGTTTTGGAACTGCACTTGGTAGCTCCAACAAGTAGGGCGGTGAACCGGAAAAGGAGTTATCCCAAAAACCGCTTCTCCCGCTCTCCGGAATAGGTGTGAAAGGTCGGTGATGTTTTCAGCTTCTCTATCACCTCCGTCTCTTCATCCGTCATATCCAACCCCTCCAGTACCGACAGACTGTTTCGAAACTGAACCTCGTGATCTGCGCCCACAAGCGCCGTCGTCACCTCAGGCACAGACAAATTCCATTTCAACGACACCCGACTCAACAAATCACAGTCCTCAATCCCCACCTCTTCGCCCATTGTAAACAACCGCCCCTTTTGAAATACTTCCCGCGTAATCACAGCCATTCCCTTTTGATTCGCGTCAGGCAAAACCTGACGCCGAGCCCCCGAATCGGCAAAATTAAAATTCATCGCCAGCGAATCAAAACACCCGGCACCCACCTGCGCCAGATAGGTCTGTTCCCCGGAGAAATTATCTGCCGACGCAAACCGGATCAACCCTGCATGTTTCAGTTCTCCCACATTGTACCGCATCTTATCCAGATACTCCGGATCTGCATCCAGCGCCGACTGCAAAAAGGGAAAATTTAAAAAATCGATACGATCCCGCCGCAACAATGTCAAGATCCGTTCCACCTCCGCCTTCAGCAAGTCATAATTCCCCATCTTTTCATTGTTCGGATCATAACCATACCCCATCCCCTCCGGGCGTGTCTGGACATACACCTCATAAGGCGGAGTCACCTCTTTCAAATTTCGCCCCAACGCTTCTTTCTCCGGATCAATAGTCACATCAAAAAAATTGATCCCCGCTTCAAACGCGACCCGGAGCAGTTCCCGTCGCTTCTCCCCTCCATATCCTTCCCCCACATAGCCCGGTCGCACAGCCTCCTGCCGATCCTCGTTAAACCCGCGCGATTTCCCATCGTCCAAATACTCGTGTCCTCCCAGGCCAATCACAGAGATCTCAACGCCACTATCGCCAACCGGTCTATACATCATCTCCCAACTCCTTTGCATATTCGCACCACATATTTTCAACCCGATAACCCGTCATCAGTATACACATAGAAAGGGGCTACCTCCAGGCAAAAAAAAGGCCGACGCTTTCGCATCGACCTCCTGGAACAGATGGTATCAACGACAAACTCCTCAGCACTCTTCACATCCACACCGCTGCTCATAATCCATCATCCGTCCTCGCACATCAAATTCAAACCGGCAGCAATCCAGCAACAATTCCTTCAACATCTGCCGACCCCGCAACACCCGCGACTTGGCCGCCGCAAGCGACACACCCTGCTGTTCGGCAACGGCCTTGTGCGGTAAGCCTTCGATCTCCGAAAGCATCACCGCCTCCCGATAGTGTACCGGCAGGTGTTCGATCATCGGCACCAGACAATCCACAATATGCTCGCGTGCACCTTCCGCGTTGCCTTGCTCGGCCAAATCCTCCGGAAGCGGACTTTGCGGCTTTCGCGTTCGGTAATAATCCACCACCGCATTCCGTGTGATCTGATACATCCAGCTTTCAAATTTCTGATCGTCTCGCAATGTCCCCAACCGGGTGTAGGTACGCAAAAAGACATCTTGCAGGATATCCTCAGCGGCACCCGGATCGGACACCCGGGTCCGGATAAAATGACCCAGCCGCTCAGAATAGATTTCCCAGAGGGTTTCTAAATTCACCACAACATGTGCCTCCAAATGGCTGAAAACCTTCATATCCCTATAGACGCAAAAATCCTCAAAAAGATGCACACTCACTTCTAAATTCCAAAATATCTCAAACTGCTTATTTTAAAATATTTATGTGCTTTTCATCAAAAAAATCCCGATTTTTTTTGTCCAACTCATAAATTTGGAACGACTTTTTCTTGACTTTATAGTATGACATCTGTATGCTTATAATAACAGTTGTTTTACTACTAATACACTTGTTAAGCCTACTAAGTATACATATTAAACCTGCTAACAAAACCTGGAGAACCCTATGTCGTCCACATTCGGGACATACGAAGTGTCCTTAACAACCTGTTTGGAGGGAGACACCCCCACGGTTTCCAAACTTGCCGGAACCCCTCGCTTTGTGTCCCGCCTCCAGGCCTTCGGTCTGATTCCAGGCGCTCAGATTCGTGTGCTCCGGCAGGGTAGCGCCCTTGTGCTCCAGGTAGGCGACACCCGCCTTTGTCTCAGAAAACAAGACGCCGACGCCATTCGGATTGTCCAACCTCAACTCGACTACCAGGCAGCAGGCGACTAAAGCACAAACCCGACAACCGCAGAGTTCGCCGGACACGTCTGTGTATCGTGCTCTGCGGTTTCGTGTATCCACTTCGCACCAAAACCTCTTTGTTGCAGGTAGAAACCGCCTCCTGGCGGCACCGATTAGACATGGACACCGAAGCGTCCAAACCTACACACACCCTCACCACCGTTGCCCTGGTGGGCAACCCCAACACGGGCAAGACCACCCTCTTTAATGTCCTCACCGGACTTTCGCTTCGTGTGGGCAACTATCCCGGCGTCACCGTCGAACGCAAGATCGGCACCCTCCGCCTCGAGCGTCAAACCGCCAACCTGATCGACCTCCCTGGCACGTATAGTCTGGCCGCTCATTCTCCCGACGAAATGATCGTCGCCGACGTCCTGCTCGGCCAGCGAAGCGGCGAACAACCCGTTGATGTCGTCCTGTCCATTGTAGACGCCAGCAACCTGGAACGCAATCTCTATCTCGTCTCCCAGGTCCTGGAACTGGGCCTGCCCACCGTGGTTGCCCTCAATATGGTCGATGTTGCCGAATCTCGCAACATCCAGATCGACGCCAAAGAACTGACCCATCAACTGGGCCTGCCGGTGGTACCCATCTGCGCCAGCAAAAATTGGGGCATGGACGACCTCCGCGACGCCCTGTCTCAAATCGTAGATCAAAAACAACATTTCAAAACGACGAACCTCCCGCACTTCCCCGATGCGCTGACCACCCGAGTTCAAGATCTCACCGAAAATCTGAATCAAAACGGCAATCCAACCCTCTCAAACATCGAAGTGTTCCGCGCCCTGGTCGACGAAGGGGGCTACGCCGAACAACGCCTGATCGAACAACAAGGTCCGGCCTTTGCCCAAAAACTCACCGAAACCCGGCACCAGATCTCGGACAACACCCCCCTCTCCACCCTGGAATCCAAAGCCCGCTACGACTGGATCGAAAGTGTGCTCACCACCTGCCTGGACCGCCCCGAAACCTTCCAGGCCACCCGGTCCGACCGCATCGACCGCCTGCTGCTCCACAGCATCCTGGGCATGGCCTCTTTCATCGCTGTGATGGCAACCGTCTTCCAGGCCATCTTCACCTGGGCAGGCCCCCTGATGGACACCATTGACGGCTTCTTCGGCAGCCTGGGCGAACAGGTGGGCGGCTTCCTGCCCGAAGGTGCCCTCCAAAGCCTGATCGTCGATGGCATCATCGCCGGTGTTGGCGGCGTTGTGATCTTCCTGCCCCAAATCGCAATGCTCTTCTTCTTTTTGGGCATCCTGGAAGACTGCGGTTATATGGCCCGGGCGGCCATTTTGATGGACCGCCTGCTCACCCGCTGCGGCCTGTCCGGCAAATCCTTTATCCCCCTTCTATCCAGCTTCGCCTGTGCCATTCCCGGCATTATGGCCACCCGCACCATCGAAGATCGCCGCGACCGCTTCACCACCATCCTGGTCGCCCCCTTAATGAGCTGTTCGGCCCGACTGCCCGTCTACACCATTTTAATCGCCGCCTTCATTCCCGATCGCGGTATCCTGGGCGGCTGGATCGGCCTCCAGGGCCTGACCATGTTCGCCCTCTATTCCCTGGGCACAATCGTCGCCATCCTGGTTGCGTGGATCTTAAAGAAAACCCTGCTCAAGGGAGAAGCACCCCCTTTTGTCATGGAACTACCCTCCTACAAAGTCCCCAACGCCCGCACAGTCGGCCTGCGCGTCTACATGGGTGCCAAAACCTTCCTCGTCGACGCCGGCACCATCATCATGGCCGTAGCCGTCGTGATGTGGGCCATGGCCTACTTCCCCCGCCCCGAGACACTCCTTGCAACCTACGATGCCGAACAAATGAGATTAGAACAAAACCTGACTGGCGAATCCTTAGAAAAAGCGCTCACCACCCTCCAAGCAAAAAAAGCCGGTGCCCTTCTGGAACAAAGCTTCCTGGGACGTGCAGGACATTTCATTGAGCCAACCGTCAAACCTCTGGGTTGGGACTGGCGCATCGGCATGGCCATGATCGCCTCCTTCCCCGCCAGAGAAATCATTGTCGCCACCCTGGGCACCATTTACAGCCTCGGCGAAGTGGACGAATCCTCGCATTCCCTCCGAGACGCCCTGCGTTCGGCCACCTGGCCCGACGGCCGTCCCATATACAACGTCCCCGTCGCCCTGTCCATTATGGTCTTCTTCGCCCTGTGCGCCCAATGCATGGCCACCCTGGCCACCATCCGCAAAGAAACCGGATCGTGGACCTGGCCCACATTTACCTTTGCCTATATGACCACCCTGGCCTACCTCGGCGCATTCGTCACCTATCACCTCACATCAGCCCTGGGCTGGGGCGCGTAAGGAGCTTGCTCGTGGACTGGCAGGAAATCATCGCCATTCTTATCGCCGTCGCCTGCGGCCTGTGGGTAATCAAACGTGTCATCCAACCCTTTGCCGGTCGTTCGGGGTGTGGGCATGGAACCTCTCCTGAAGATCAGAAACCCCTGACCATCGCTGACCCTGACCCTTGACACTAACAGAACGTTCCATCCCGGCGTTGCCGCTCAGATCCAATGCTTAAGGCCCCGGCTTATCTCTCAGCCGGGGCCTTCCGTTTTCTTAGGATGAATGATCTCTTCTATCTCCCCCCTTTATGGATACTTTTCCAGCCACCATCGGGCGATATCGATGCGGCGGGCGAACCACACGTCCGGGAATGTTCTGGCGTATTCCAGGAATTGCTGAAGCGCCACTGCTCTTGCGGGGCGGCCCACAATACGACAGTGGAGGCCAATATTCATCATCTTGGGATGGGTTGCGCCTTCGTGATAGAGCAGGTCAAAGGTGTTCTTCATAGTCTCAAAAAAATCGCTCGGCGTCACCATGCCCCCGCGCCAGAACTTGGTATCGTTGACCTCCAACGAGTAGGGCACCACCAGCCACTTTTTGCCGTTAACCTGCACGTAATAAGGCAGATCGTCGTTATAAGCCATGCTATCGTAGAGAAAATGGCCTTCCTCCACCACCAGTTCACGGGTGTTCACAGAAGGGCCGTAGCGCACATACCAGCCCAGGGGGCGCTCACCCGTTGTTTTCTGCAGCGAGGCGACAGTCTTGCGGATGGCCTCACGCTCGGCCTCCCTGTCCATCTTGAAATACTCTTCCCAGCGGTAGCCGTGGCCAAAAACCTCGTGGCCGCGACGCACAATTTCAGGGCCAACCTGCGGGTTGCGCTCCAGGGCAAGCGCACAGCAAAAGAACGTGGACCTAATATCAAACGCGTCCAGGAGGTTCATGATTCGCCACACCCCGACCCTGCTGCCGTATTCGAAAAAGGACTCGTTGGCAAGATCGCGTTGCCCGGGCGGCACGGGCGACGGCACTTCGTTGTTGGATTCATGCTCAGGATCGCCGTCCAGCAGCGAATACTCCGAACCCTCCTCATAATTCACCACAATGGAGATGGCCAGCCGGGCACCGTCGGGCCACTCGACTCTGGGCGGATGAGGGCCGTAGCCGATAAAGTCGCGTTCGGTCACGTAAATAGATCTCCTTGCAGTAGGATGGTCTTCGAGGGGAAGATATAGTCTCCGAAACGCAAATGCAAGGGAATGCCAACTCCCGTGTACGCATGAAGCAGTTCGGGCGCACAATCGTGCGCCTTTTTTTTGAAAAAAAACATTGACATTAGATGCTCGTCAATATATTTTTAGTCTTAGCTAAAAAATATATTAAACATGACATATTGTAATTATTAGAAAAACACAATTCATGTAAGGAGTGATACCATGGCAACATCACGGTGTCTGATTTCGATCGCGGCCTTGCTGGTCTTCTCCCTCTCCGGCTGCGACAGACTCCTGACCACAGGTCCGGAGCCAGGAGAAACCACCGACGGGATCATGGACAATCCCCCGTCTATTCAGGCCGCCTTCCTCCGGGGTGATGAACAGTTTGCACGCATTTTCACCGTCCCCGATGGCCTGGGCCCCATATTCAACCAGCCCAGTTGCGAAACCTGCCATCCCGGAGACGGCCGAGGTACTCCGG
>JAPUJS010000551.1 GCA_027296045.1 bacterium
CGGGAGTGGCAGTGTACCACCATTCAGTTTGATTTCAATTTGCCCGACCGGTTTGACCTGACCTTTGTAGGTGCCGACGGCAAATACCACCGGCCCTATATGGTACACCGGGCGCTCCTGGGATCGATGGAACGGTTTTTCGGGATACTGATTGAGCACTATGCCGGCAATTTCCCGTTGTGGTTGGCGCCGGTGCATGCTGCGGTGCTTCCGGTGTCCGATCCGTTTGTCGATTATGCCCGGCAGGCGGCAGAAGTTTTGACGGCGTCCGGATTTCGGGTCGAAGTGGACGATCAGGATGCGAAGCTGGGATACAAGATCCGCGAGGCCGAAATGCAAAAGGTCCCCTATATGTTGATTGTGGGGGGGAAGGAAGTTGAAAATGGGACGGTCTCGGTGCGTCGTCACGGAGAAGGGGACCTGGGCGCATTTACCCTGGAAGATTTGATTTTGAGGATGCAGCAAGAGATCGACAAAAAGCAATAGTCCCATCGCACGGGCAGCCCGTGCTTTTTTCCACACCAGGCTGGCCGGTTGTGGCCGGCCCTCCAAGCCGGAGGTGATCGTATCAATAGAGGCAGAGGTCGAGATTCCAGAGACCGAAATCGGCAACAAACCTTACGTGTCAACCGGGGAATCCGGATCCCTCAGATTCGTTTGATCGGTGCCGATGGGGAGCAGGTCGGGGTGATCGAAACCACCCGTGCTCTCGAAATGGCTCAGGAAGCGGAACTGGATCTGGTAGAGGTTGCGCCGAATGCTCGGCCGCCGGTTTGCCGGATTATGGATTACGGAAAATATCGGTACGAACAGAGCAAAAAGGCCAAGCGGAATCGTCAGCCCGCGGGTCAGCTAAAGGAAATCAAGCTGACCGTGCGGATCAGCGATCACGATTATCAGTTTAAGATGCGGCATGCCGAAAAGTTTCTGGGACAGCGGCACAAAGTCCGGATCGCTGTGGAGTTTCGGGGGCGGGAGATGGCGCACCGGGAACTGGGACGGGAACTGTTGCAACGCGTTGAAGAAGATTTACAGGATGCGGGGGCCGTGGAAACGCCCATGAAAGATGAAGGGCGGAATGTGGTCCTGATTATGGCCCCGAAGTCAAGCAAGAACTGATCACGAAAGGGCACGAAAGCGGGTGGCGCGGAGAAGTGGAGTGGAACAGCTTCGTGCAAATCCCGCTCGGCTCCCTTCCCACACGAAGGGCCACGGAATATATGTTTTTAGTGGAGGTGAGGCGTTTCGTGGCCCTTTGTGATGATGAAGTGTGTGATTGGGTGGTTTCGTGCGGTGGTGGGGTGTTTGGTGGTGGTTTTCGTGATCCAGCATTTACAATGAAGGGAGTTTGTTGTGCCTAAAATGAAGACCCACAGTGGGGCTAAAAAACGGTTTCGCCATCGCAGTTCCGGCAAGATCAGTCGGAAAAAAGCAACGGCTGCACACCTTCTAGAAAAGAAAACGAGCAAACGCAAAAGCGATTTGCGGCTGACCGCGTTGGTTTCCAAATCGGACCAAAGCCGTGTCCGGCGAATGCTGGGCGTTTAGGCAGTTTGAGATGTGGAGACCCAAGTAGGGAGCAGTGTGCCGCTACGGTGTGCCTCTTCTGAATCGAAAGAAAGGAAGCATTTTCCATGCCCAGAGTAACCAACAGTGCGGCTTCCCGTCGCAGACGAAAGAAAGTTCTCAAACTTGCCAAGGGCTATCGGGGCGGCAGGAGCAAGCTGTTCCGGACTGCCGACGACAGTGTGAACCGGGGCCTGGTCTACGCCTACCGGGATCGGCGGCGGAAAAAGCGTGATTTCCGGCGGTTGTGGATCACGCGCATCAACGCGGCCGCCCGGCTCAACGGGTTGTCTTATAGCCGGCTGATGAACGGATTAAAATCTGCCGGTATTGAGGTCAATCGCAAGGTGCTGGCCAATTTGGCCGTAACCGATGCCGAGGCGTTTTCGGCCCTGGCAGGGCAGGCCAAAGGGTATATCTAGATCTCCAACTTTTTTCAAAAAAGCCGGGCGGAATGCTTTTCCGCCCGGCTTTTTTCTGGTTTTGGGACCGAGGCTTGACTTTGGGGGGCCGAGGTGTTAAATTGCTGTATCAGGTTATTTTATAATTATTAGAGAGATTTTTCATTGGGAAGATCGAATGGACCCGGACGTGCAGGTGGCAGGTGACGTGAAGGAAGGGGTTGACCGGCTGGTATCTGAGATTGACCGTGCAGTCGGTCTGATTGAGCACTTAAGACGCGAGAATACAGAATTGAAGCAACAACGACAGACGTTGAAGGAAACGGTCGCCCAACAAAAGGGTGAATTGGAAGCACTTCGCCAGGATCGGGATCGCCTACAGCAGATTTACAAGGATCACGCGGTGTTGATTGCGCATAAGCAGGATATCCAGGACAAGGTTGAGGCGATGTTGCGTCGTTTGGAAAGCCTGGAACTGGATGTTGAAACGGAGGTGTCTTAAGTGACACCCATCCGGGTCCAAATTTTCGGTTCGGGATACCCGATTACCACGGAAATAGATGCCGAACATACCCGCAAAGTGGCCCAATATGTGGACCGAAAAATGCGGGAAATTGCACACCGGATGTCGCTCCGATCGGTGGCACAAATTGCCGTGCTCACGGCGGTGAATCTGGCCGATGAGCTGTTCAAAGAAATGGAAAAGGGGCAAAAGATGCATCAAATAGCTGTTGAAAAGGCCGATTTGCTTGGCAATTCGCTCAATCGAATTGCCGTAGAGTGAGTGAGGAAGTTTCGAGTTCCGAGTTGGCGGTTCGAACCCGGAATGGGAGGGCTTCTGGGGTGGGGGAATTGTTATTATGGAGATACCAACATGATGTTTCCAGAAGCCGATATGGGCACCGTCACGGTGATGATTCTGTCGACCTGCTTATTGTTGATGGGGTTTCTTTTGGGCTGGCTGGTCAGCAGCAAGGTGGCACAAAATCGAATCCACCGGGCAGAAATTTCGGCCGAAAAGATCGTAGACGATGCACATCGGGAAGCAGAGGCAGAAAAACGAACGGCCCTTTTAGAGGCCAAAGATCAGATGCACCAGGAACGCCTGCAGCAGGAGCAGGAGATGGACGACCGCTGGGGCCAGATCAAACGCAATGAATCCAAACTCGGGGGCTTTGAGCGCCAGTTGGACAGACGTGCAGATCTGGTGAATGATAAGGAAGCGGCCGTAGAGACCCGGGAGGAAAGCCTGAACCAGTTGCAGGATGAAGTGGAGACCAAGAGCCGGGACCTGGGGGTTTTGATTGCAGCACAGAACACCCGGCTGGAGCGTATTGCCGGGATGACAAAAGAGGAAGCCAAACGGGTATTGATGGACAACCTGGCCGAGGAGGCCAACCGGGAGGTGGCCTGGCGGGTGAAAGAGATTCGAGAAGAGGCCCTGGCCAAGGCCAACGATGAAGCCCGAGAGATCATTGCCAGTGCGGTCCAACGGCTGGCCACGCGCCACACGACCGAATCGACGGCAACGGTTGTGAAACTGCCCTCCGATGAAATGAAGGGGCGCATTATTGGGCGTGAGGGAAGAAATATTCGGGCTTTTGAGATGGCCACAGGGGTCGATGTGATTGTCGATGATACGCCCGAGGCGGTGGTACTATCGGGGTTTAATCCGATTCGGCGGGCGATTGCGCGGATCGCGTTGGAACAATTGATTATGGACGGTCGCATTCATCCGGGTCGGATTGAAGAGATTGTGCAGAAAGCTCGAGAGTCCATGACCGATGTGATTCGACAGGCGGGCGAGGAAGTGGCTTTTGATGTGGGCGTGCCGGGGTTGCACGATCGGTTGATTGAATGTTTGGGGCGGTTGAAATTCAGGACCAGCTATGCCCAGAACGTGCTGGATCACAGCAAAGAAGTGTCTTTTCTTGCCGGGATGATGGCAACCCATTTGGGGCTGGATACACAGCTTGCCAAACGGGCAGGGTTGTTACACGATGTGGGCAAAGGCACGACCCATGAATCGGAAGGTACGGCGGGAGAAAATGGCGCAGACCTGGCCCGGAAATATGGTGAAGATGCGGTGGTGGTCAATGCCATTGAAGCCCACCACAACGATGCCGACCCCATTTCTCCGATTGCGGTGCTGGTGGATGCAGCCGATCGCATTTCAAGGGCCCGACCGGGGGCAAGACGCGAGGTGGTCGAAAATTATGTGCGGCGGCTGGAGCGGTTGGAAGACACGGCCAGGAGCCTTGTGGGTGTGGAAGAAGTATATGCCATCCAGGCCGGTCAGGAGATCCGGGTGGTGGCCAATTGTGAGATGATGAGCGATGCAGACACCGAACGGTTGGCCTCCCATATTGCCGAGCGTCTGGAGGAAGGAATGACCTATCCTGGGCCCATCAAAGTAACCGTGATTCGGGAGGTCCGTGCGATTGATTTTGCCCGGTAGCACAAGGGGCGAATCCGTTGTTTTGCCTGTGCGGACAGGCCCGTATCACGGGGTTTGAAAATAGGCCGATAGGAGCCTGTTGCAGGCAGGGAAGAAGGCAGGTGCGATCTTGGTTGCACTCTGCCTTTTCTTTTTATAAGTTCACTACGGATATGAAGTTTAGTATATTCATAGTGCGACCAATAGAGGCCTACTCTGGGTGAATGGGGGAATGTTTGAAGGTTCTTTTTGTTGGCGATATCTACGGCAAACCGGGCCGCCGAGCCGCTTCGGAGTTGATTCCCCGACTGATGGACGATCACGGGGTGGATTTTTGTGTGGTGAATGGGGAAAATGCGGCCGGCGGATTTGGGATTACAGAAAAGATCGGGAAAAAGCTGCACGCCTACGGCGCCGATGTGATTACGATGGGCGATCACGTCTGGGATCAAAAGGATTCTCTGGGCTATATTATGGGCGGCGATCGGATTTTGCGTCCGGCCAATTTCCCCGAATCGGTGGGTGGAATCGGGTCTGGCGTGTTCCCTGCTCGAAATGGGATTTCGGTTGGGGTGATCAGCCTGATGGGGCGGACCTATATGAAGAAAATTCTGGACTGCCCGTTTCGCGTGGCCCAGGAAGCGGTGGCGGCACTCCGGCAAGAAACGCCTGTGATTGTGATTGATTTTCATGCCGAAGCCACATCCGAAAAAATTGCTTTTGGGTGGTATATGGACGGCAAGGTCAGTGCGGTTTTGGGCACGCATACCCATGTGCAAACGGCCGATGAACATGTGCTGCCGGGCGGGACGGCCTATATGACCGATGCGGGGATGACAGGGCCACACGATTCGGCCATTGGGGCGAAAAAAGAGGCGGCCATTCGATATTTCGTCAGCCAGCTCCCCGTCCGGTTTGAACCGGCCGCAGGCGATATCAAGCTCTGCGGAGCATTGATAGAGATTGATGAGGCAACCGGCAATGCCCTGAAAATTGAACGGGTGCGGGTGGATCTGGAGGGAGTCTAGGTGGCAGAACATCCCCTGACGGTGTCGGAACTGACCCAAACGGTCCGGCAGACTCTGGAGCAATTCCCGCCCCTCTGGGTGGTCGGCGAGTTGTCGAATTTCACGCAGGCCAGTTCCGGACACCGATATTTCACCTTGGTGGACGAAGAGAGCCAGCTCAAGTGTGTGATGTGGCGATCCCGACAGCTTTCGGGTTTTTCGCCCGAACCGGGCATGGAAGTGCTGGCGCAGGGAACCCTGACGGTTTACGACCGGCGAGGGGAATATCAGTTCAATGTGAGCCAGCTTTTTCAGTCGGGTGTGGGACAGCAACAGCTGGCTTTTGAGGCTTTAAAGCAACGGCTTATCGAGGAAGGCCTGTTTGATGAAGAGGTCAAACGGCCCCTGCCGGAGTTTCCCCAAATCATTGGTGTGGTGACTTCCCGAACGGGGGCGGCCATTCGGGATATTTTGAACGTGCTGCGCCGACGCGCACCCTGGGTGCGGGTGGTGCTTCGACCCGCCCTGGTGCAGGGTCTCGAAGCACCCGAAGATATTGTACAGGGGATTGAAGCGTTGAACGCGTGGGGCAAGGCGGATGTGCTGATTGTGGGCAGAGGCGGTGGGTCGGCGGAGGATCTGGCGGCTTTTAACGCAGAGGTGGTGGTGCGAGCCGTGCGCGATTCGGCCGTGCCGGTGATTTCGGCAGTCGGACATGAAGTGGATTATTCACTTTCCGATCTGGCAGCCGATTGTCGGGCACCCACCCCTTCGGCTGCGGCCGAATTGGCCGTGCCCGATGCCGACGATTTGAGGGAGTTGGTGGGGCGTTTGACACTGCGGGCTCGGGATTCGATTTACCGATTGCTGGAGGAAAACGAGAGCACCCTGGCGCATTATTCGGACAGCTATAGCCTCCGGCATGTAGAGGATCTGGTGTTCCAACATGACCAGCATGTAGATGAGCTTCAAAAGGATTTGTTTGTACATTTTCGCAGGGCTTTTGACGGAAAGCTGGAGGCCTATCGCAGGCTCAGTGGACAGCTGGGATCGTTGAGCCCGCTTTCGGTGTTGGAACGCGGGTTCAGTGTGACCCAGCGCCTCGATGATGGGCGTCTGGTGCAGGATGCCGGAACGCTGAATCCAGGCGACCGGGTGAGGGTGCGGTTTGCAAAAGGCGAGGCGATCTGCCAGGTGGAAGGCGTGCAGGAAGAATCGCTCCTCACTTGAACGCCAACTCTCAGACTCCCTGTCGCAGCGACCAATCCCACCGCTCTTTTCTGCAGGCGAGAAAGGGCAGAGTCGATTTGCGGGGCTCTTCATTAGGCGCGGAATTCATTACAATTATGATAGGAATACAATGGCAAAAGATAAGGACTTGAATTTTGAAGGTGCGCTCCAACAACTGGAGTCGGCGGTAGATCGCCTGGAGGAGGGAAGTTTGCCGCTTTCAGAGGCATTGGATTTATTTGAGGCAGGCCTAAAGGCTTCCAATATGTGCCGCACGCATCTGGAACAGGCCCGGCAGCGTGTGGAGGTGCTGGTGGCTGAAAGCGGAGGCACCTTTGAATTGACAGATCTGGATGCCGAAAATGAATCAGAAAGCTGATTATTGGGAGTTGGGATGAAACGAATCGGAATTTTTGCCAACCCCACCCTGGAGGGGATCGGGGATGTGATCGACAGCTTTGCGGCATTGGTCGCTTCCAAGGGGTCAACGGTCTTGTTGCTGGATGAACTCCGTACGGTGTGCGGGAAACAGGCCGGTGTTTTTTGTTCCAAATCCGAATTGGAGTGCCAGGCCGATCTGCTCCTTGCGATGGGCGGCGATGGCAACTTGCTGCGGGCAGCCCGGTTGGTGCAAGCGACGGGCACTCCAATTTTGGGCGTGAATCTGGGGAGGCTGGGATTTTTGGCAGAGGTCGATCCAGACGAACTGGAAGAAAGCCTGGAGCGACTTCTGGATGGGGCCTATGAAGTCGAAGAGCGCATGGCGCTCACGGCTCGGGTGGGCGATCAGACGGCGTTTGCATTGAATGAGGTTGTGATTGAGCGAACCGTAACGGCTCGGCAGATCCAGGTCAAGACCTGGATTTCGGAAGGGTTGGTGAGTTCGTTTTTTGGCAACGGTCTGATCGTGTCTACGCCTACCGGTTCGACCAGTTACAATTTGTCCGCCGGTGGTCCGGTGATTCATCCGGCCCTGGACGCATTGATTGTGACACCGATTTGTCCTCACACGATTTCGCTCAAGCCCACCGTGGTGCCCAGCGATCAGTCGGTTACGGTGCAGACCTTTGCCGCACCCAGCGATATTATGCTGACGGCCGACGGACAGACGGTGTGCAGCTTGAAATCGGGGGATCGGGTGGAAATCATGCGGGCGGAGACGCCGGTGCGGCTCATCAATTTGAAGGGGTTGTCTTTTTACGAGCTTTTAAGGCGTAAATTAAACTGGAGCCTGGACAGGCGAGAACAAGAAGGATAATCCCCCCATGTTATGTCGATTACATGTGATGAATTATGCCCTGATTGACGATGTCGAGATCGAGTTTGGTCAGGGATTGAATATCATTACGGGCGAGACCGGCGCGGGCAAGTCGATCCTGGTGGGTGCCCTGGGCCTGGTGCTGGGGGTGCGTGCGAGTCCCGAGGTCATTCGCACGGGTGAAAAAAAGTGTACGGTAGAGGCCATTTTCGATCTGTACCCCGATCATCCGTGTCGGGCACATCTGGAAGAGATGGGGATTGAAACGGATGGAGGGGAGTTGATTGTGCGTCGGGAAGTGATGGTTGAAGGGCGCAGTCGGTGTTTTGTCAATGGGCTGGCCATTCCGGTGCGTGCCCTGCACGATTTGGGGCGGGCATTGGTGGATCTGCACGGACAGCACGATCATCAGTCGTTGTTGAATGTGGAGCAACATCTGGATTTTTTGGACGGATTCGGAAATTTGTGGGCGTTGCGGTCTGAGGTGGAGTCGACCTACAAGGAGTTGGTGAGACTTCACAATCGCAAAGTAGAAAGTGAATCCATTGCTCAGCGCCAGCGGGAGCGACAGGAATTGCTCACGTTTCAGGTGAAAGAAATCGCAATGATCGCACCCGAACCGGGCGAAGACGAGACCCTGGGACGGGAACGTTCGGTGCTCGAACATGCCGAACGGTTGATCGAGACGGCGGTTCAGTTGGAAATCTTGCTGTATGAGGGCGAAGAGTCGGTGGCCGACCAGTTGAGTGGGGCGGTCCAGTTGATGGATGAAGCAGTCAAAATGGACGCGTCGCTGAAACCGCAGGCAGAGGAACTGATGGCTTTGCGGTATGGGGTGGAGGAATTGGCTCGGATGTTTACGGATTATGGTCAGAAAATAGAGCATAATCCCGAGCGGTTGGCGGAGGTAATCGAACGGCTGGAGGCGTTGAATGGGTTAAAAAAGAAATACGGCCCAACTCTGGAAGATGTGCCAGCCTATCAGGACAAGGCACAGCGGGAGCTGGATTTGTCGGAAGCGTTGGACGCATCTTTGGAAGACATTCAGCAACAGATCGACGCGGCATTGGAGTCTTATACGTCACTTTGTATTCGGCTGTCGGACAAGAGAAAAAAAGCTTCCCGAAAGCTTTCCAGGGCCATTGAGCAGACCTTAAGTGAGCTGGGCATGCCTGCCGTACAATTTTGTGTGGAGATGGAATGGCAGGAAGACCCTGAAGGATTGGTGTGTGTGGACGGGCAGACGTTCGCTTCCGGTCCGAGGGGGTTGGAGAGCGGAGAGTTTTCGCTTTCGACCAATCCGGGAGAAGTCGTGCGTCCGCTGGTGAAGGTGGCCTCGGGAGGGGAGGTGTCTCGTATTATGCTGGCGATGAAGACGGTGCTTGCGCATACGGATTCGGTGCAGGTGTTGATTTTTGACGAGATCGATATCGGAATTTCGGGCCGGATCGCCGAGGTGGTGGGCAGGCAGTTGAAGGCGCTGTCGGGTTCTTATCAGACGATTTCGATTACCCATTTGCCGCAAATCGCCAAGATGGCCGATGTGCACTTTTCGGTTCGTAAAAAGACAAGCAGAGGGCGCACGGTAACGCGTGTGGATGTGTTGAAGGACGATGATCGGGCCGAAGAGTTGGCCAAGATGATGGGCGGCGAGACGATTTCGGATTTGACGATGGAACACGCCCGTGAAATGCTGGAAAAAAAATGAGGCTTGGCAGACCTTTGTCCAACGGTGTGAAAATGGTTACATTGGTTAGAAGCGATTCTGAGGAGTGATTTGTGAGACCGAATATTCCAGACGCCCTTTTGGGCATTCACGAAAAAGTGCTGGCCGGAGTGCGGCTTTCTGCAGAGGAAGGGTTGCTGCTCTATGAGACGCCCCACCTGAATGCGGTGGGCTATCTGGCAAATGTAGTACGGGAACGGATGTGCGGCAATGTGGCCTGGTATGTGCGCAATCAGCATATTAACTATACCAATGTGTGTAACAAGCTGTGCCGGTTTTGTTCGTTTTACGTGAAGCCCAATGACGATCGGGGCTATGTCCTGTCGCCCAAGGACGTGCAGGATCGCGTGCGGCGCTATCAGGATATTCCGATCCGCGAGATTCATATGGTGGCCGGAATCAATCCCAAGCTGCCCTATTCCTATTATCTGGATATTGTCCGGGCGGTGAAAGACGTGCGCCCGGATGTGGCGGTCAAGGCGTTTACGGCCATTGAGTGGGTGCAGATTGCCCGGGTGGCGAAGAAGCCGTTGAAAGAAGTGATGCTGGAGTTGAAGGAGGCAGGCGTGTCTTCCATCCCGGGCGGTGGGGCGGAGGTGTTCAGCGACCGGGTGCAGGCCGAGATGTTCTGGACCAAGGCGGATTCAGAGGAATGGCTGGAGGTGGCGCGGACGGCACACGGGGTGGGATTGCACTCCAATGCGACGATGTTGTATGGCCATATTGAAAATGCAAAAGAAAAGATTGAGCACCTTATCGCGTTGCGAGAACTCCAGGATGAGACGGGCGGATTTTTGACCTATATCCCGTTGTCGTTTCACCCCGAACGTACAGAACTGGAACATTTAGCGGCTCCTACCGGGATGACCGATTTGCGGGAAATCGCCGTTGGCCGGTTGATGCTGGACAACTTCCCTCACATCAAGACTTTCTGGATCATGAACACGATTGAGATCTCGCAGGTGGCGCTGTGGTATGGCGCCGATGATATTGACGGAACGATTCAGGAGTATGAAATTACGCGGCGGTCGTATGAAGAAACTCGGCAGGTGCTGACACGGGCACAGATGGTGGAGCGAGTTGTGGAGGCGGGACGGGATCCGGTGGAGCGGGATAATCTGTACAACACGTTGTCGACGGAGCGGGAGATCCGGGACGAAGGGCCGGTGGGCGTGCCGGGCGAACTTCCGATGGTTTTTTAAACGAGGTGATCGCGATGGGTGTTGAAATGGCGATTCCTAAAAAGGAACGATGGACGTATGCGGACTATGCCGCTTTTACACCACCCGATACGGTTGGATTCGAGGTGATCCGGGGAGAACTGATTGTGGCACCCGCGCCAAAGCCAAAACATCAATGGGTTTCTGGAGAACTTTTTAGCCAAATCCGTGCATTCGTCATGCAACATGATCTTGGGCGGATTTTTCTGGCTCCTCTAGATGTGATTCTAGACGCCAACCAGCTCAATCCTGTAAATATTGTTCAACCGGATCTCCTTTTTATATCCAAGGCACGCTTGAACATTGTAACCGATACCCATGTGAAAGGTGCCCCGGATTTGATGGTTGAAATTTTGTCCGATTCCAGTACGCGTCGGGATCGTGTGCAAAAAATGAATCTCTATGCAGAATACGGAGTGACAGACTATTGGATCGTAGATGCGGATGCCCAGACGCTGGAGGCGTTTCATCTGTCTGAAGATGTTCCCCGATTGGCGGCTACACATTCTGAAGGCGATGTTTTTCGCCCTGAAATGTTTAAAGGTTTGGATATTCAACTCGCAGATGTCTGGTACCCCGAAGATCAGGGCGACTTGGAGAAATAGTACAATGATCGACGATATTGCTGAAAAAGTATATGCAGGCGAGCGCATCGATGTGGAAGAAGGGTTGCGGTTGTTTGCCCATCCCAATCTGGCGGAACTGGGGATGCTGGCCGATTTTGTGCGGCGGCAGAAGCATCCGGAAGATGTGGTGTCTTATAATATTGGCCGTAATATTAATTACACGAATGTTTGCTGGGTGAAATGCGATTTCTGTGCGTTTTATCGGCCGCCGGGATCGGATGAAGGCTATGTGCTGCCCAAGGAAGAGATTTTTGAAAAGATTGATGAACTGGTTGCCGTGGGAGGAAAAGCACGAAGGGGAAGTGAGATTTTGATGCAAGGGGGGTTGAATCCCAAGTTGAAGATTGCGTATTACGAGGATTTGTTTACGTCCATTCGGGAACGGTATCCAGAGATCCACCAGCACTGCCTGTCGGCAACCGAGATTATCTATATTGCACACATTTCCCGGCTTTCGTTGGAAGACTGCATTCGCAGGTTGCGGGATGCCGGGCTGGATTCGATTCCGGGGGCCGGGGCGGAGATTTTGACGGACGAGATTCGGGATATCATCGGGTTTCGGAAAGACCGGACGGAGGAGTGGTTGGCGGTGCATCGGATTGCCCATGGGCTGGGGATGCATACGACGGCCACAATGATGTATGGGCATGTGGAGACGCTGGAAGACCGGATGGAACATTTGAGGCTGGTTCGGGATATGCAGGATCAGACGGGGGGATTGACGGCGTTTATTGCGTGGAATTTTCAGCCCGATGAGACGGCGCTCGGGGCCGATCGAGGTCGCTGGGATGGGCGCAAGTCAACGGGATATGATTATTTGCGTACGATTGCGATTGCGCGAATTTTTCTGGACAATGTGCCCCATTTTCAGGCCTCCTGGGTGACGCAAGGGGCGAAGATTGCGCAGGTAAGTTTGGGGTATGGGGTGAATGATTTTGGCAGTACGATGATGGAAGAAAACGTGGTGAGCGCGGCCGGGACGAGCCATACGGATGCGATGACTTTGCAGGAAATTCAGCGGCTGATCCGGGACGCGGGCTATGAGCCCTTGCGAAGAAACACGCGATATGAGTTTTTGAACTGAGGGGTGGGGGATGGCAACACGTCTGGGTGTGGTATCCTATTTGAATACGAAGCCCCTGGTTCGTCCGTTTGAGACCGGGGAACTGGATTACCCGTTTGAACTGATTTACGACCTCCCTTCGGTTTGTGCCGACAAGCTTCATGCAGAAGAAACGGATGTGGCACTGATTCCGCTGGTGGAAATCGCCCGGGCACCCGAGCCCTATCGCATTGTGCCAAATATTGGGATCGGGTCGCTGGGGCCGGTGCGAAGTGTTTTTCTGGTGCTCAACAAAGAGCCGGAAGAGATCCAGATGTTGGCACTGGATGCAAGTTCACGCACGTCGGCGGTTTTGAGCCAGGTGGTTCTTGCCAAACAATTTGGTTGTCGGCCGGATTTTTTTAGCAGCACGCCGGATCTGGAGCAGATGCTCTCCCGGGCCGATGCCGCATTGTTGATTGGAGATCCGGCCCTGGAACTGGACGTCAAACGATATCGGGTGCTGGATCTGGGCGAGGCGTGGACAGAGATGACGGGGCTGCCTTTTGTGTATGCTTGTTGGACGGGCCGTTCTGGTGCGATTGATCCTACAGGCATCGGCCAATTGCTCGAGGCGAAGGCGCTGGGGCTGGAGCAGATTGGAGAGATTACCGAGGCATTTGCAGCCACACATATACTGCCCCCGGCGTTTTATGCAGCCTATTTGACGCGTCATATTCGGTTTGATCTGGGCGAATCGGAATTGGACGGGATGAAGCAGTTTTATGCCTATGCGTTTGAACTGGGATTGATTGAGCAGGTCCCCAACGTTCAGGTCTATGAGACCTGATTTTTCTGACAAGATTTTTATTTTATCCCTGGCCTGGTAAGGGAAGCAGGGGTTTTTTTTGAGCGTATGGATCCGCATAAATTTTCTTTAAGCTGTTTTTTCCCGTGTTATAACGACTCCGCCACGATCGAAGATCTGGTGCGTAATGTGGACACTGTCGCCGGGGAATTTACAGACGACTATGAAGTGATTGTGATAGACGATGGCAGTATGGATGAGAGCCGGGCAGTGTTGAAGAGGCTGAAAAACGAATACCCCCGTTTGAAACTGGTTTTTCACGAACATAACCGGGGGTATGGCGGGGCTTTGCAGTCGGGATTTGAGGCGTCCACCAAGGATCTGATTTTTTACACCGATGGCGATGGGCAATACGATGCGAAAGAACTCCGTGTGTTGATGGCCAAAATCGGGACGGATGTGGACGTGGTGAATGGGTATAAGATAAAGCGCTCCGACCCCTTTTATCGTGTGGTGATTGGCAAGTGTTACCAGATCACCATGCGATTTTTATTTGGATTGAAGATTCGGGATGTGGATTGCGATTTTCGTCTGATTCGAAACGATGTCTTGAAGCGCCTTTCACTTTCGCATACCAGTGGGGTGATTTGCGTGGAATTGGTGAAGAAGCTGGAACGCGCCGGGGCTCGATTTGTGGAGGTGCCGGTCCACCACTATCCCCGTCTGCACGGTCGGTCCCAGTTTTTCAGTCTGGTGCGTCTTGTTCGGGTCGGCGTGAATCTGATCCGGTTGTGGGGGCAGTTGATGCTGAAGCGGGGGAATGGATTATGATTTGAAGGCTCTGGGCTGTGTGCTTTGAACCTGTTCGATCCGGTCTTCTTCCAAAATATAGGCCGTGAGTTGATTGCCATACACACAACCGGAGTCCAGGCCGATGAGGTAAGGCGTATCATCTTCACGGCGCTTGATGACCAGATCTCCCGGAGCATCGTGACCGAAGACGATGAGGGTGTGATTGGGTCGATACACATCGTGCCAGCGCTGGCCTTCGATGTCGCTTTGAGGGGGCCAGGTTCGGATGGCCAGAAACTGATCTCTGGATGTGCCTTCAAGGCCTTTTTCAGGATGGATGCCGGCGTGGACCAGGAGAAAGGTCTCTTTTTTTATGTAGAGCGGGAGGTTTTGGAGCCAGGGGATTAGTTTGTCGGCAATTGGAGCCAGCGCGTCCAGGATACGCTGGTGGTCGAGTTTGAGGGAGTGGGGGGGCGAGAGGAGTTTTACGAGGAGTTCGGCATCGTGATTGCCCATCACCATATGGGCATTTGTGTCCTGGATCTGGTCCCAGACTGCGCGGGGTGCCGGACCTTTGGTGAAGGCATCACCTGTCAGGAATAGCCGGTCGCGTTCAGACTGGAAGGCGATTTTTTTTAAGAGCCGATCCAGTTCGTCGGCACAGCCGTGGATATCGCCAATAAAAATAGTGCGCATTGGAAGTTTGCCTATTTACAGTGTGGAAAAGTTTAATATAATATGTTGGAACGCTTGTACCAAATCTCAAGGTTGGCGTTGAATCCGATTCGTTATTTCGACAGGTGTCTGTCTATTTGTATCAGACCAGAAGGGTTTTGTTTCGATTTTTATTGGAGTTGTGAGATTCATTATGCATCCTGCTTCTGATTTTAAAGGGTATTGCCGAAATTATTTTGCCCGAATTTGTCGGGGCTATGCCGGTGTGTTGGACGATACGCTGATTCGGGCGTGGCTTCACGGACATAAAACCCGATCGGATGAGGGCGGTGCCTGGGATGTATCTACGCGGATG
>JAPUJS010000552.1 GCA_027296045.1 bacterium
GGAAGCTGTATCGGCAAAAAGGGACGGGTCGGGCTCGTATGGGGACGGCTGGATCGCCTATCCGTGTGGGCGGGGGTGTTGCCCACGGTCCCCAACCCCATGTATTTCAGGAACGGGTTCCGAAAAAGGTGAAGCAGCTGGCTATCAAGTCGGCATTTTCTCTGAAGGCCCAGGACAGAAAGATCAAGGTTCTGGAAGACTTTTCGTTAGAGGAGCCCAAGACACAGCGTATGGCAGGTATGACCAGGGACTTACAGGTGAATGACAGCAAAACCCTGCTGGTCACGGCCGAGGCCTCGGAAACGGTGACAAAGTCCTGCCGGAATCTGCCCCGCCTTTCGGTCCTCCCGGCAAACCAGATTTCGGCCTATGACCTGGTCAAGGCCGACTCTTTGATTTTGACACAAGGGGCGATTGAGCGCATACAATCGCTCTGGGGTGCTTCATGAAAAATTCTGCACAAATCATCCGGCGGCCGATTATTACGGAACGGGCTTCTATGCTTCAGGAAGAACAAGACAAGTATCTTTTTGAAGTACGTAGAAATGCAAATAAAATCGAGATTAAACAGGCTGTCGAAAGCATGTTTGATGTGGATGTAACAAAAGTCAATACCATCCGCATGCGCGGAAAAATCAAACGCCTTGGACGGTTTCAGGGACGTCGTCCAGACTGGAAAAAGGCGGTTGTAACCTTGGCCAAAGGTCAAAGTATCGATTTCTTCGAAGGGATTTAGTCCGCTATGGCCATTAAACATTACCGACCAGTTACCCCTTCTTTACGGTTTAAGACAGTTTCTGCATTTGAAGAGGTGACCAAAACAACCCCCGAAAAATCGCTTCTGGAACCCAATAAGAAGACGGGTGGCCGAAACAATCGGGGGCGAATTACGTCCCGACACCGTGGTGGTGGACACCGCCAGAGTTATCGTCGAATCGATTTTCGTCGCGATAAGATCGGGGTTCCTGCAACGGTGCACAGCATTGAATACGATCCCAATCGCTCTGCAAATATTGCCTTGTTACACTATGTAGATGGAGAAAAGCGGTATATTCTTGCCCCTCTGGGCCTCGAAGTTGGTGACCCGGTTGTGTCGGGACCCGAAGCCGATATTCGGCCCGGTAATGCCTTGCCTCTGGAGCAGATTCCGCTGGGAAGTACTATTCATAATGTGGAAATGGTCCCCGGAAAGGGGGGGCAGTTGGGCCGGTCGGCAGGAGCAGAAATTCAGTTGATGTCGCGCGAAGGTGGAATGGCTCAGATCCAGCTTCCTTCCGGCGAACGGCGATTGGTCCCGGTTGGGTGCTATGCCACGGTCGGGCAGGTTGGCAATGTGGACCATGAAAATGTTGTAATCGGCAAGGCCGGTCGATCCCGATGGCTGGGCAGGAGACCGAAAGTGCGCGGTGTGGCGATGAACCCGATTGATCATCCACACGGGGGTGGCGAAGGTCGCTCTTCGGGGGGCAGACATCCGGTGACTCCGTGGGGACAGCCCACGAAAGGATATAAAACCCGCAAGAAAAAGAAAAAATCGGACCGTTTGATTTTGCAGCGGCGTCGGTAGATTGCTGAGGAGCTTAACTTATGGCGCGTTCCATTAAAAAAGGTCCTTTTGTGGACCCAAACTTACATAAGAAAATCGACAACATGAACAAGTCGGGCGATAAACGGGTGATTCAGACCTGGGCTCGCCGGTCGACTATTTCTCCCGAATTTGTGGGCCACACTCTGGCGGTTCACAATGGAAATAAGTTTATCCCCGTCTATATTACCGAAAATATGGTGGGGCACAAACTGGGTGAATTTGCACCCACTCGCAACTATCGGGGCCACGGTAGGCAGATCACCGAACGTTCGACGCAATTGAAGTAGGTGGGGTGAAAGGATCGCGGACTTATGGAATCCAAAGCAATCTTACGATATACCCGTATTTCCCCAAGAAAGGCGCGACAGGTTGTCGACCTGGTCCGTGGCAAGGGGGTTGAGGAAGCGTTTCACATCCTCCAATTTACCCCCAAGAAAGCAGCTCGCATGGTCGAACGAACGCTGCGTTCTGCTGTGGCAAATGCCGTTAACCAGGAAGAATCGACGGTTCGAGAAGAAGATTTGTACGTGAAAACAGCTTTTGTGGACGGCGGTATTTCGATGAAGCGTATACGCCCCCAACCCCGGGGTGCTGCAGGTATCATCCGAAAGCGGTTCAGCCATATCACCCTTGTGGTTTCCGACAACGAATAAAAGGAGGCGGCTCTTGGGCCAAAAGACACACCCAACTGGAATTCGGCTGGGCATTGTGAAAGATTGGAGTTCCCGCTGGTTTGCCGGTCGAGATTTCCCCGAACTGCTCAAAGAAGATCTCATGCTCAGGCGTTATATCAAAAGCCGACTCCAACGCGCCAGTGTATCGCATATCGAAATTGAGCGTGCCCCCAAGCGTGTGACCATTTCCATTCACACCGCCCGGCCCGGAATTGTGATTGGCCGGAAGGGGTCTGAGGTGGACAAATTGCGGGATGAGCTCAAACATATCACTGGCAAAGAAATTTATATCAACATCAATGAAATCAAACGTCCCGAACTGGATTCTCAATTGGTGGCCGATAATATTGCCCGCCAGCTCGAATCGCGGATTTCATTCCGGCGGGCGATGAAAAAGGCAGTGGCATCTGCCATTCGAATGGGTGCCGAAGGGATCAAGGTGATGTGCTCCGGTCGATTGGGGGGCGCGGAAATGTCTCGCACGGAAAAATCCGAACCGGCAGGGCGAGTCCCCTTGCACACCTTGCGGGCCGACATCGATTATGCACGTTCGACAGCCTATACTGGTTCGGGGACGGTGGGCGTAAAGGTTTGGATCTTTCACGGTGAAAAGGTGGGCGACGACACCGAGGTTGGCATCTAGACTTGGGTGAGTCTGGGATATGGAAGAGAGGGTGAATACTTAAATGTTGATGCCAAAGCGGGTGAAGTGGAGAAAGCAACACCGGGGGCGTATGAGGGGAGTGGCGACACGGGGTTCCAGTATTTCGTTTGGGGAGTTTGGTCTCAAGGCGCTGGAGCCCGGGTGGATTACGAGTCGGCAAATCGAGGCTGCCCGTATCGCCATTTCCCGTTCTTTAGGACGCGGTGGTAAAATCTGGATTCGGATTTTTCCAGACAAACCCGTGACCATCAAACCTGCTGAAACCCGGATGGGCAAGGGGAAGGGCAACCCGGAATATTGGGTGGCGGTGATCAAACCGGGCCGGATTTTGTTTGAGATTCAAGGTGTTCCCCTCGAAAGTGCCCAGCATGCGTTGAAATTGGCCAGCCGCAAACTGCCTCTGAAAACCCAGTTTGTTGAACGTGGGAGTTTTGAAGAATGAAACCCAGTGAAATTCGAGAATTAAGCCGAACCGAAGTGGAAGACCAGGTTCGGGAAAAAGAGGAGGAATTGGTCAACCTCCGGCTGCGGTTGGTCACACATCAACTTGAAAATGCGCTGGTGGTTCGGAGTGAACGGCGAGAACTTGCTCGATTGAAAACCATTTTGAAGGAACACGACCTCGGCATCCGGACATTGTCCGAGTAGGAAGGTCCAAGAAGGAGAATTTTATGGCAGAAACCCAAACACGTGGTCGACGTAAGACACGGGTAGGGCAAGTCGTCAGCGATCGGTCCGACAAGACCATTGTTGTGGAAGTCACCCGTCGGGTTCCCCATCGACTCTATGGCAAAGTGATCCAGCGTCGGTCGAAATTTTCGGTTCACGACGAACAAAATGAAGCCGGTAGTGGGGACACGGTTGCAATTATGGAAACCCGGCCTATCAGCAAAACCAAACGGTGGCGTCTGATGGAGATCCTCAAAAAGGCCGAGTAAGGAGACGCTAAGGTTATGGTAAGCGAGTATTCTATTTTGAACTGTGCAGATAATTCGGGTGCCCGAAAAGTGATGTGTTTCCGTGTTTTGGGCGGTACGAGGCGCAGATATGCCAGACTGGGCGATACGATTGTGGTCTCGGTGAAAGACGCCCAGCCGAACAGTGGTGTGAAGCGGGGCGAAGTTGCCCGGGCCGTGGTTGTGCGGACAAGAAAAGAAACGCGCCGGGCAGATGGATCTTATATCCGGTTTGACGATAATGCGGCGGTGCTGATCAGCCCGGAAGGAGAGCCGAGGGGCACTCGAATTTTCGGCCCGGTGGCTCGTGAGTTGCGCGACAAACGGTATATGCGAATTGTCTCTTTGGCTCCAGAAGTTATTTGAATTTCAGAAGGCAGGTTTTTTGTGAAATCTTTGATTCGAAAAGGCGATCAGGTGGAAGTCATCGACGGGGTGTATTCCGGTAAGCGTGGCAGAGTGCTTCGCGTTTTTCCCAATGTAGAACGCGCTCTGGTCGAAGGGGTGAACCTGGTCAAGCGGCATACCCGTCCCAACCCCAAAAACCAACAGGGGGGGATTGTGGAAAAAGAAGCGCCCTTGCATGTCTCTAAGTTGATGTTGATTGATCCACAGACCGATGAACGTACCCGCGTTCGGATCAGACGCCTGGAAGATGGTTCCCGGGTACGTATTGCAGTGAAAAGTGGGGAACAAATTCCCGACCCGAGTTAATGAGGATTGTATGGCTGCCCGGTTGCTTGAACAATATCACAGCGAAATCGTGTCCAAAATGATGGAGCAATTTGGATACAAGAGTCACCTACAGGTGCCCAAGCTTCAGAAAATTGTTGTCAATATGGGCGTTGGAGAGGCGGTTCAAAACCCCAAGGCTGTTGAAAGCGCCATTGGGGATCTGAAAATCATTACCGGCCAGAGCCCCGCCCTTCGTCGGGCCAAAAGATCGGTTTCGAATTTTAAGCTGCGGCAGGGGATGCCCATTGGGTGTATGGTGACGTTGCGCAGAGACCGTATGTATGAATTTATGGATCGGTTTTTCAATTTTGCCGTTCCCAGAATTCGGGATTTTCGCGGGCTTTCCCAGCATTCTTTTGACGGCCGGGGGAATTATACCGTTGGCATTCAAGAACAGATCATTTTTCCTGAGATTGATTACGATCAAATCGACAAAATCCGCGGGATGGATGTCACATTTGTGACTTCTGCTCAAACCGATGAAGAGGCGTTGGCACTGCTGCGGGCATTTGGCATGCCCTTCCAGGATGCAGCTTAATTCACTAAGAGAGCTTGCTGTGGCTAAAAAATCACTGGTGATCAAAGCAACAAAGAAACCCAAATTTAACGTTCGTAAATATAACCGATGCCATCGCTGTGGTCGCCCACGGGCCTATTTGAGGCGTTTTGGTATCTGCCGAATCTGCTTCCGAGAATTGGCTCTTGCCGGTGAGATCCCCGGCGTGACCAAAGCCAGCTGGTAGAGGAGAACCATAAACTATGGGAATGACCGATCCAATTTCTGACATGCTCACTCGTGTTCGAAACGCATGTCAGGCTGGACACCGTAAGGTGGATATCCCCAGTTCCAACATCAAGCGGGAGATTGCCCGGGTGTTAAAAGAGCGGGGATTTATTCATAATTTTGCGTTTGTCGAAGACAACCGACAAGGTTATTTGCGGTTGTATTTGAAATATAGCGCCGACGAAGAAAGTGTGATTCAGGGGATCAAGCGGGAAAGCCGCCCTGGATTGCGCCGGTATGTGGGAAAAAGCGAGATACCCCGTGTGCTGAATGGTCTGGGTGTGGCCGTCTTGTCTACATCCAAGGGTATTTTAACAGGCCATGAAGCCCGAAAAGAGGGTGTGGGCGGCGAAGTGATCTGTAGCATCTGGTAAGTTAAGGCTAAGGAGTGTGTTGTGTCGCGAATTGGAAAACAACCGATCCCGGTACCTGGCGGAGTAGATGTTCAGATTCAGTCGGGACAGGCGAAGGTCAAGGGGCCCAAAGGTGAATTGTACGTCCTTGTCCACCCCCTCACAGAGGTAGCACAGGAGGGCGAGGAACTCAAGGTCTCTGTCAAAAATCCGGATGATCGTCAGGAAAAGGCGATGTGGGGTCTCACGCGGGCATTGCTGGCCAATGCCGTCCAGGGGGTGAGTGTCGGTTTTGAAAAACGTCTGGTTGTTGTGGGCATTGGCTATCGGGTGGACTTGAAAGGGAAAAATCTGGACTTTCAGTTGGGCTTTAGTCATCCTGTGGTTTTTGAAGCCCCTCCGGGCATCGAATTCGCCGTAGAAAATGCGCCCGCGGGCATAAATGCGATTGAAGATGCCCAGGCAACGATTGTTATACGCGGAGCGGATAAGGAGCTTGTTGGACGGACATCGGCCCAGGTTCGAAAGCTTCGACCGCCCGAGCCCTATAAGGGGAAAGGCATCCGATATTCTGACGAATACGTGCGGCGCAAAGCCGGTAAAGCGGCTGCTGCTGCTTAATCGCGAACTAGACTTTGGATGGGATTATGGCTCAGAAAAAAAAACAACAGATGCGGACACGACGACGGTATCGCATCCGAAAAAAAATCAGCGGGACCTCCGATCGGCCCCGGTTGGCTGTGTTTCGAAGCCTGAAGCATATTCAGGCGCAATTGATTGACGATACGACCGGCAAATCGCTTATTGGCGTTGCGACTTATTCCAGCGATGTGCGGGACCGGCTGGCCTCTTTAGAAGGCAAATGTGCGCAGAGTAAGGAAGTGGGACGCACCTTGGCCCAAAAGGCAAAAGAGGCGGGTATTTCCCGGGTCGTGTTTGATCGAGGTGGATATTTGTATCACGGGCGTGTCAAGGCCCTAGCAGATGGTGCCCGAGAAGGCGGTTTGAAACTTTAAGCCAGTTAGATTGCACAAAGGAGTTGATTTTGCCACATATTGATCCTACGGGGTTGGACCTGACCGAAATTGTGATTAACAACAGCATCAAACGGGTGTCTCACGTTCGCAAAGGGGGGCGTCGGTTTGCGTTTAATGCCTTGGTGGTCGTTGGGGATCGAAAAGGAGTGGTGGGGGTTGGAACCGGAAAGGCCGGTGAGGTTTCCGAAGCGATCCGAAAGGCGACAGAAGATGCCAAGAAAAACTTGACGCGTGTGCCGGTCCAAAATGGTACGTTGCCGCATCAGGTCATTGGCGCTTTTGGGGCTTCTCGGGTTTTGCTAAAACCTGCTGCTCCCGGTACCGGGTTGATTGCAGGGGGAGGGGTGCGTGCGGTTTTGGAACTTGCCGGTGTTCAGAATGTGTTGACCAAGTCTCTGGGGTCTCAAAATCCTCGCAATGCCGTGAAAGCCACACTGGAAGGATTGACCCAGCTAAAAGATGCCCGGGGCATTGCCCGGTTGCGTGGGATTGATGTAGCTGAAGTGCTTCCTGTTGGAGAGTAAAATGACGCTTCGTATTACGCAGGTAAAAAGCGCGATTAAGCGACAGAAAAACCAACGGTTGACCCTGGAGGCGCTGGGAATTCGGCGGATTCGGACAACGGTTGAACACCAAGATACGCCCCAAATTCGGGGTATGATCGCAAAAGTTGCCCACCTGGTTCAGGTGGAAGAAGTGGGTTAATTCAGGGGCGAAACAGATGAATTTATGCACACTCAAACCGCCCAAGGGCGGCACACGAAATCGGAAAAGGTTGGGGGCCGGGCCCGGATCGGGGACGGGGAAGACCAGCGGGAAGGGGCACAAAGGGCAGAAGTCTCGGTCTGGTGCCAAATCGAGAGCGGCTTTTGAAGGCGGACAGATGCCTTTGCACCAGCGATTGCCCAAGTTTGGTTTTAACAATCCGTTTCGAGTCGTATACCAGATTGTTAATCTGGAGGCTCTTGCCAGGAAGGGATTGTCTGGAGAGGTGCGTCCAGAAACGCTGCGACAGGCCGGATTGATCCGGTCTTTGAATAAGCCGGTCAAGATTTTGGGGCAGGGGAATGTTTCCGAGGCCTTACAGATACAGGTGCATGCGATTTCGGCTTCCGCCCGAGAAAAAGTGACGCAAGCCGGGGGTTCTATCGCATTGATCGGGGAAGCCCCCGAGGCGGAATAACCTGTTCCGTTGGGTGAGAGGAGAGGCTGTTGATCGAGCGCATACGAAGTATCTTTCGCATTCAGGATCTCAGGACCAAAATTCTGTTTACACTGGGTATTCTGTCGATTTATCGGTTGGGCGGGCAGGTTCCTATTCCCGGCATCGACCGGATTGCATTGAGCGAATTTTTCTCCGGGTCCGAACGAACCATTTTTGGTCTTTACGATATGTTTGTCGGGGGGGCTTTTACCCGGGCCACAGTTTTTGCGCTGGGCATTATGCCTTATATCAGTGCCTCGATTATCTTGCAGTTGATGGGTGCTGTGATCCCCGCCCTTCAGAAGCTTCAAAAAGAAGGGGAAGCCGGACGCAAGAAAATCACGCAGTATACTCGTTACAGCACGGTGGCTCTGGCCGCTGCACAGTCCTTTGGCGTCGGCATCTTTCTGGAATCCGTGCGGTCTCCCCAAACCGGTGCTTCGGTGGTGCTCTATCCCGGTTGGGGATTCCGACTATTGACGGTTTTGACCATCACGGCCGGGACTGTGTTCATTATGTGGCTCGGTGAACAGATTGACGGACATGGCATTGGAAACGGGATGTCTTTGCTGATTTTTATCGGGATTGTAGCACGGCTTCCCTATGTTCTCCGCATGGAATTCCGGGATTTTGTAAGCAACGACAAAAGTATTTTTCTGGAATTGGGTGTTGTGGTCATGATTGTTGCGATCACGGCATTTACTATTATGCTTACGCAGGGAACCCGGAAAATACCCGTTCAATATGCCAAACGAGTGGTGGGGCGCCGGGTATATGGTGGACAGAGCACCCATATCCCGCTAAAAGTAAATGTGTCCGGGGTGATGCCGATTATCTTCGCCCAGGCCATTATGTTTTTGCCTGCCACTTTGGCCGGTTTTATGCCGGGCAGCGAATTGATGCAGGAACTCGCCCTGGCTTTTTCGCCCGGAGCGACCTGGCAGTCGATGCCCTACTGGGTCTTCTATAGCATACTGATTATCTTTTTTGCCTACTTTTATACGGCTATTGTATTCAATCCGATAGACCTTGCCGATAACATGAAGCGGCAAGGAGGCTTTATCCCAGGTATCCGGCCGGGCAAGCGGACCTCCGATTTTATCGACCACATCCTGACTCGCATTACACTGCCTGGATCGATCTGTCTGGCTGCTGTTGCTGTGGTACCTTTTTTTATTATCAACTACCTGGGCGTACACTCGGGTCTGGAAAACGTGTTTGGCGGCACAGGTGTTTTGATTATGGTCGGTGTGGCGCTGGATACTTTACAGCAAATCGAATCCCACCTCTTGATGCGCCATTATGATGGGTTTATGAAAAAAGGGCGTATAAAAGGTCGGAGAGGATAAGTCCTCTGATAGAGAGGGAGAATTTGTGATGAAAGTTCGTTCTTCTGTCAAACGTCGTTGTATGCACTGTAAGATTATTCGCCGGAGAGGCATTGTGCGGGTGATCTGCAAGGCGGATCCCCGGCACAAACAGAGACAAGGCGCAAACAAAGGCAGTGATAAAGCCTAAAGGGGTAGCATATGGCACGAATTGCTGGTGTCGATATTCCGAGAGAAAAACGCGTGGAGGTGGCCCTGACCTATATTTTTGGTATCGGGCTTTCTTCCTCCAAGAAAATTTTAACACAAACACAGATTAACCCGGATACCCGGGTCGAAGCCCTAACCGAGCAGGATGTGGCCAAGCTGCGAAGTGTGGTAGAAGGTGAATACAAGGTAGAAGGGAACCTCCGCAGCGAAGTTGCGATGAATATCAAGCGGCTCATGGACATTGGGTGTTACCGTGGTTTGCGATGGCGCAGGGGGCTGCCTGTTCGAGGACAGCGTACCCGCACAAATGCCAGGACGCGGAAAGGACCCAAGCCAGGTATTGGCAGTCGAAGGCGGAAAGCGTAGACCGCATTTCTTAACCTAAAAGGAGGAGTCGTTTGCCACCCAGAAAAGGGAGACGACGGAATAAACGAGTGGATGCCCTGGGCGTCGCTCATATCCGTGCCACTTTTAACAACACGATTGTCACGCTGACCGACCGTGAAGGCGGCGTGATTTCCTGGTCTTCGACAGGAAAAGTTGGGTTTAGCGGATCGAAAAAAAGCACACCTTATGCCGCCCAGTTGGCCGCATCGGCCGCAGCGAAGGATGCGATGGCCCTGGGATTGCGCCGGGTTGAGGTCTGGGTCAAAGGACCCGGTGTGGGACGGGAGGCCGCTGTCCGGTCGCTACAGAGTGCCGGTCTCGAGATTTCGGCAATCAAGGATGTGACACCGATTCCACACAACGGTTGCAGGCCGCCCAAAAGAAGGCGGGTATAAGCTAGATTTCCAGCCACTTAGAATGCAGGTGGCTGGTATAACGACCAATCAGGATTGACGAGGAGAACACTGCATGGCCAGATATACGGGTCCCAATTGCAAACTCTGTCGCCGGGAAGGGATGAAACTATTCCTGAAAGGGGAACGTTGCTACCTGGACAAATGTTCCTTTGACCGGCGTAGTTATGCACCCGGTATGCACGGGCAAAACATGAGGCGAAAACCTTCCGAGTATGCACTTCAGCTTCGTGAGAAGCAGAAAACCAAACGGATGTATGGGGTATTGGAAAATCAGTTTCGAATCTATTATAAACGGGCGGCACGGCGAAAGGGTGTGACGGGCGAGTTGCTGTTGCAGATGCTGGAATGTCGGCTGGACAATATTGTGTTTCGCCTGGGTTTTGCGCCTTCCCGCAAGACAGCTCGGCAGCTTGTTCGACACCGCCATGTGTCGGTGAATGGAAAGACGGTTGATATTCCTTCTTTTCAGGTTTCCCAGGGCGATTTGGTTCAGATTCGGGAGAAAAGTCGGCAATTGCCTTTGATTCACGATGCCCTGAAACGGGTTGGGGATGGCCGCCAATCCAATTGGCTGGAGATTGACAAGGTCAATTTGAGCGGCACCCTTGTAGAGTATCCCAAGCGTGAGGAGATTCCCACGCCGGTTGAAGAACAGCTCATCGTTGAGCTCTACTCCAAGTAAACCAACCGCCAGGGGAGAATTTCCGTATGAAATGGAAAAATTTTCAAATGCCCAGGTCTGTTCAGATCGACGAGGACAGCCTGACCGAACAGTATGGCATGTTTACAGTCCAGCCCCTCGAACGGGGATTTGGGACCACCATTGGCAACGCGCTGCGACGGGTTCTGCTTTCTTCTATTGAAGGAGCCGCCATCAAGGCTGTGAAGATCGAGGGGGTGCAGCACGAGTTTTCTGTGGTCGAAGGTGTTGTAGAAGACGTTACTGAAATTATTCTGAATTTGAAGGAAGTGTATGTTCGGATTCATTCCGAGGAAGACAAAGTTTTAAAAGTGAAAAAAGAAGGACCGGGAGACCTGATGGCTTCCGATCTTCAGGTGGATGCGGACGTGGAAGTGATGAACGGCGACCAGCATCTGGCATCTCTGGACAAAGACGGTGTGTTGGATATGGAGATCACGGTGGGAAAGGGGCGGGGATATGTATTGGCGGAGGACAATAAAGATACCGACCAGCCGATGGGTACGATTGTTCTGGACTCGGCTTTTTCTCCGATTCGGAAAGTGCATTACAAAGTCGACAACGCTCGGATTGGCCAGCAGACCGACTATGATAAATTGACGATGGAGGTCTGGACAAATGGGGTGGTGCGTCCAGACGACGCCCTTTCCCATGCCGGCAGTATCTTGAAGGAACACCTGGAACTCTTTATCAATTTTGAAGAAGAGCCCGAAGAAGAAACAGAAGAAGTGGTGGATGAAGAAACCCGGCGGATTGCTTCGCTTTTGAAGATGCCAGTGGAAGAACTGGAGCTTTCGGTGCGTTCGGCCAATTGTTTGAAGGCCGCCAATATTATTACGCTGGAAGATCTGGTGCAAAAATCAGAAACCGAAATGTTGAAGTTCCGAAATTTCGGGCGTAAATCATTGAATGAGCTCGGCGCCATTCTGGAGGGACTGGGACTGTCTTTCGGAATGGATCTTTCCAAATACAGTGAACTGGCCGCCCAGTCTGCCGAACAAATGGCGGTTTTAGACGAAGAGTTTTAGGATATAGATATGAGGCACAGAAAACGGGGCCGAAAACTCGGTCGCACGGCCAGTCATAGAAAGGCCATGTTGAACAATCTGGCGACTTCTTTGTTTGAACACGGGAAGATTCACACCACATTGCCCAAGGCAAAAGAACTGTGCAGTGTGGCCGAACGGTTGATTTCATTTGCCAAACGGGGTGATCTTCACGCTCGCCGGCAAGTATTGAGGCGCATTCAAAACAAAATCGTTGTTTCCAAGCTGTTTGATGAAATTGGGCCTTCGTACTCTGAGCGGAATGGTGGATATACCCGGGTGCTGAAAATAGGTCCCCGGCGTGGCGATAGCACCGAAATCTGTCTGGTTGAACTGGTTGGAGATGAGATTCGCGCAGAGTATGCCGATACGGGTTCTGAGGCCGCTCGGGCGGTCGCAACAGAGGTCGTGGTTGAGACCGATCCTGAAGATGTATCTGAGGAAACCTCTGAAGTGGCTTCCGACCAGGATTCGGACGATGTTGAAGCTTCTGATGCATCTGAAGAGGTCGAAGATGCTGACGCGGTTGAAGCCGCCGCCGCTTCTGAAGAGGCCAAAGATGCTGATGCAGAAGATGCTGATGCAGAAGATGCTGATAGCGAGGAGAAAAAGGACACTTGAGTTTCTGTTTGATGATTCAGCATATGCGAGGGCGATCTGACCATGCGGTTGGTTTGCCCTCTTTTTTGAGCTTTTTCGGCCCTTTTACGTGGACCCTCCTCCTGATTGTTGGGGCGTATTCGGTGGAGGCATCAGAGGAGATGCGTGGGGTTTGGATTGTTCGACATGTGCTCAAGGATCCGGAACATATCCGGAAGGCGGTTGAAACGGCAAAACAGGCCGGACTCAACGCGGTCTTTGTGCAGGTGCGAGGCCGTGGAGATGCCTATTATCAGAGCTCTTTGGTACCACCGGCGGAAAACTTGCCGAAGGGAAAGCAGCGTTTTGATCCGCTTGCATTGACCATTTCTCTGGCCCATCAGGCGGGTTTGGAAGTCCATGCGTGGGTGAATGTCTACCTGTCGTGGCTTCCAACAGAAACGGCGCCTCGGGCGGCAAACCATGTGTTCAATCAACATCCGGAATGGTTTATGGTCTCTGCCGATGACATCGATATGGGGCGGCTGAATTTGAAGGGCCAAAATTTGGTCCGACGGGGGGTTGAAGGCCGTTTCCTTTCCCCCGGCATTCCCGAGGTGAGGCAGCATCTTATTGGAGTCTATGAGGAAATCATCGATCGCTACAACGTGGATGGGCTTCATTTAGATTATGTTCGCTATCCAAACAGTCATTATGATTTTAACCAGATTTCGCGTGGGCTGTTTACCCAAAGATATCGGTTTGATCCCAAAAATCTGCGAAAGACGGCAACGGATCTGAAACCCGATTTGAAAGAACGAATCTGGAAACGATGGCGAACCGATCAGGTCACCGCCCTGGTGGGGGAAGTCCACAGGATGATCCAGCGGAAAAAACCCTGGGTGAAACTTTCGGTCGCCGTCAAGCCCGACTTCCACAAAGCATACCACGAATTTGGACAGGATTGGATCCGGTGGATCAACAAGGAGATGGTCGATTTTGTCGTGCCGATGTTATATGCTCTCAAGATGGATGCTTTTAGCTTGCGGGTTCAAGAGGCACGTAAATATGTGAAAAAAGGCCATCTTTATGTCGGCATCGGGATTTATCTGCATGACACGACCACCGAGACGGTTGCACAAATTCGCCGGGCCCGGTCTTTGGGCGCAAAAGGGGTGGTATTGTTTTCTTATGATAGCTTGCTGGAAAAACCAAACCTGGTGGATCGGTTGAAGAGGGAGACCTTTTCCTGGCCTTCCAAAGTACCCCGGATGGGGTGGAAACAGGATCGATATGGGCAAACTGAAGCGCGGTGAATGTGTTGAACTGTGTGTGGAGGGGCTGGATGAGCGGGGTCAGGGGCTTGCGCGGTGGGGGGCGTTCACCGTTCGGATTCGAGGAGGGGTTCCTGGGGATCGCATCCGGGCAAGGATTCGACATGTGCGGTATCGAAAGCGGTTGGCAGATGCCCAGAAAGAAGAACTCATCGAATCAAGCGTGAAACGGGTCGTGCCCCGGTGTTCTCATTTTGGCACTTGTGGGGGATGTTTATGGCAGGATATCCCTTATGAAGTGCAGGTGAATTTAAAACAACAGTTGGTCGATCAGTGCCTGCAAGAAGTCGGCATTGACGTGCAACAAGAGCCTCCGGTTGTGGCGGATTCGCCGTTTTTTTATCGAAATAAGATGGAATTTTCCTTTGGCGTTTCCGCCAACGGCGGCTTGGATCTGGGGTTGCACATTCCCGGACGATTTGATCGCATTTTTGATCTGGAAGCATGTTATCTGCAGTCGGAGATTTCCAATGGTCTTGTAAATCGTATTCGTTCTTTTGTACAGGAGGCTGAACTAGGGGCTTATGACCTCAAACGCCACGAGGGTCTTTTACGGTTCTTGACCATTCGGGAAGGAAAGCAAACTGGAGAGGTGATGGTCGTGATCACGACCTCTGCCGAAGTATTTCCTCAGGCTGAGAAGTTGGGATCTGCATTGATGGAGGCCTTTCCGGAAGTCAAGAGTGTGATTCACACCGTCAACCGTCGCAAAGCCCAGGTAGCCTATGGGGATGAGGAAATTGTGTTGGCAGGAGATGCGATTATTCGGGAACGGTTGGGCGAATTTATCTTTGAGGTATCGCCGACCTCTTTTTTTCAGACCAACACCCACCAGGCGGAACGGCTTTATCTCAAAGTACTTGAATTGGCAGACCTGAAACCTGAGGATGAAGCACTGGATGTCTATTGCGGAACCGGGGGAATTTCTCTATTTCTTTCGAAGCAGGTCCGCCGGGTGGTTGGGATCGAGGCATCGGAGGCTGCGATTCAAGATGCCCTTCGAAACAGCGCCCAGAACGGCGTGACAAATTGTGAATTTATCGCTGGTCCTGCCGAGGAGGTCTTGGGCCAACTGAAAACGGAACATTTCGACGTGGCGGTTACCGACCCGCCCCGGCCGGGCATGCATCCCAAGGCGTTGAATGCCTTTATCGCGTTGCAACCGGAACGGATGGTGTATGTTTCTTGCAACCCGAAAGCCCTGGCACAAGACTTGAAGCGACTCACCCAGGCGGGTTATGAGGTGGGTCGGGTGCAACTGGTGGACATGTTTCCACACACGCCTCACTGCGAGGTGTTGGTCCGATTGACATATGGGTCTTTGTAATGCCCATTTCAGATCAACGTATCGTGGTAGCCCAATTTTCCTCTCGAAGGGAAAATTGGTCTATTTCAACAAATATTTAATAAATATATATTTATATAAAAATTAATACAGATATTTTGCATTACTCTCTGCGTGTATGACGCCATTTTATGTTTTAATCGGTATAAGCTGGTTGGTGGAATAGAAAAAGGCGACATTCCGTGAAGGATGAATGTCGCCTTTTCTGTTGGGGGAAGTGAACTTAGGTACGAGAAATTTCGAGGATCTTGTATGTCAGGATGCCGACAGGCACTTGTGCTTCTACAATATCACCGACTTCCTTGCCCAGAAGCGCTTTCCCAATGGGAGATTGGGTGGAGATTTTGTTCTCTTCAAAATCGGCTTCTTCGGTAGAAACCAGGGTATATTGGATTTCCTTGCCCGACTTTTTGTCTTCCAGGGTCACGGTGGCACCCAGGTAGGCCTTGTCCTGATCGATCTGGGTTTCGTCGATGATTTCGGAGCGCATGAGCTTGTCCTGGAGTCCGGCGATCTTCTTTTCCAGGAACGCCTGGCGTTCTTTGGACGCATGGTATTCGGCATTTTCACTGAGATCGCCAAATTCTCGGGCCCTTTTAATGGCTGCAATCGCTTTGGGGCGGTCCTCATTTTGGAGGCGCAGCAATTCGGTGCGAATCTTTTTATATCCCTGCTTGGTTAAATAGACTCTGTCCATGCCTTCTCTAAATTCCCTAATATGAAGAGCCTATCCTGAAGACAACCTCGATCCAATCGGACAACGAAATTGGCTTTAAGATAGACTCTGAGCGTAAATAGCCTGTTATCAACCTTTTATAAGTTAGGGCCTTTGCGTTTTAATGTCAAGCGGAAAATAAGAAATAACAGTATTTTACTTCAAAAAGAAGGTGTGGAAGAAGGGGAAAATAAGCAAAAAAAAGGTGAGTTGTAGGAGGGAAAAAACAAGGGATTCAGGCAGATTTTTTTACGTGCGTTTAGAGCAGCCTGGAAGTATATTAATCCGATGTGATCGTCCTGGTCCACCATCATTTTATGGTATAACTCTGTGCAACAGTTAATATTTATTTTACTTATAAATATCTGGGGACAGATGCTGATGCCCTGTGTTGTGTTCGGGGATACAGAAACCGTTTCACCGGATAGCAGTATGTATGTCCACAATCCATACGATCTGACCCAAATTGGGATGGTGGACAGCACCGATGTCTACGTGACGCGGAAAAATCACTTGTTGAAGTTGCCGAGTTATTTGTGGATGGGTCTGGTTTATCCGCTTGGAGAATTTGCCATTTATGCCGAGCATGCCAAGTTGTGGAATCAGTATTATAAATTGTTCACCAACAAAGACGGGACCTTTGGCCTTTTCCCCCAATTTCAACTGGGGGGAGAAACTGGGACGGGCGGAGGTGCTCGGATTTTTCACACTAATCTGGCGGGTAAGGGCAAGGTCTTCACCGGATTTTATGTCTATTCGGGCGGAACAGGCCAAACCGGGGAGGCGCTTTATGTGGATCCAAATCTTTTGGGAAGCGGGCTGATCTGGCAACTGGAAGGAGGGTATTTAAGAACCCGGAATCGGAGCGCAAATATCAATGCCGCTGTTCGCAAGAATCCGTCTCGGCTTTTTGAGATCGAGCAGACAGATGTGCTTTCCCGAATAACCTGGCATCTTCATCGGGGCCCCCAGGCACCCTATTTGAAGAACTGGATTGTAGAAGGTGAGATCGGGTTTGGCCGAAGGGATTTTCAGATCAACCAGGGAACCGGGGCACCTCTGTTCGATCCAGGGTCAACCGGAGAGGCCCGGCAGATTCGGGGGCTGGGGCAGGTTTTTGACTTATATCGGATCCAGGGACGGCTGGTTTATGACGGCAGAGATTACCGTTCCCCTGTCCGGGAATTGACCCACCCTTTGAACTACCAACTGCCAGGA
>JAPUJS010000553.1 GCA_027296045.1 bacterium
TGGTCGAGATTCCATGACCACAGCCAACATCGGCGAATTGACAGCCGGCTTTTAGCTTGTCCTGAACGCCATCCAGGGCGGGGATCCACTCCTGAACCAGGTTCCACATATACGTCGTTCGGAAAAACTTGGCGGTTGCACAGAAACAGCTCACACCGTGGTCGCCCCAGGCGAATCCGTCGCCGGTTTTGAACGACTTTTCGATGTAATCCAGTTCGGAATAGCACGTCGGCGCGAACTCAAAGGCGGGCATCAGGTAGAAAGGGCTGTTCTCGTCGGTGAAAATCGCTTCATGTTCCGGACTCAAGGTGAACGTCTCGGTTTCGGCATCGTAACCGAGATAATCCGCCGCTGCCATGCTGCTCATCCACTCTTGCACCATCCGTTCTGCTGTGCCCGTTTTATCGGCGAGTTCTTTCACCGTGAGCGGTCCATCTTTGAAGGCCCGGAACAGACCGAGCCTGTCACCGAGGATGACAAGACCCCCAAGATAGATGGGACCCAAGTCCTGAATCATCTTGTCCAACACAGGTCCGATTTTTTCCATATCGACTGCCATAAATACCTCCTAAATTGAAATTTTATCCTTTCGTTCCTACCGCACAGTGATGAGGCCATGCAAGAACGAAACTGCCATCTTTCTCTGCTCTGGCTCGGGCTGTATGCCAGGACTGTGTTTCCTCGGGTGTTAAGCCCGCCAGGATACCCGCCTGAATAAAGGAAACGATCTCGGGATCTGAGCTGGTAAAGGGTGTGAAATGAGGAAAGGTTATCAAGCTTTTTAACCCGGCATCGCGGAATCGGCGGTACAGGCTAGCGTCTGCACAGGCACCTTCGCTCGCATTTTCCTTATGATTGGCTTCAATTTTTGCTTTCAGATCCGGTTCAATGGGCACGTTTCTCACCCACGGCAAATCTGAGGCCCGGCAGATGACAGCAACCTGTCCACCGGGCTTTGTCACGCGAATCATCTCGGCAATCATCGGATCTGCTTCCACTTCCTCAATCACAGTGACGGAATAGGTGACATCAAAGCTGTTGTCAGGAAATGGGATCGATAGGGCCGAGCCTTTCTTTGTTGTGATGAGAGCGTCTGATCCTTCTTTTTGGGCCAGCGCGTTTCCTTCTGCAAGTAAATATGCATTGATGTCAATGCCTGTGAGCTCGTTTTGGCCGTCCGTATATTTGGCCAACCAGCGCATGACGGCCCCAGAACCACATCCTACTTCCAGGGCTGAATCGCCCGGTTTGAGCGATGTTGCTGCCATCATAGCACCCAGCAATTCACGATATCCCCGCGATCGACCGCGATTTTCGAGAACCACAACAGGACCAAGCTCCGGTCCACCCAGCGTGATGGTGCTATATCGCTCCCTAAGCTGAGGGATGAGAGGTTCCCACTGAGAGGGTGCTAAAAATAGCGGTAAGAGCACGAGTGGAGGTCCTGCTCCCCGAATTTGATACGTAATTCCAGCGATCTCGCCTTGCCTCTCTGTGGGTGGATGCATTGGCTCTTGAGATGAAATACCATTGAGAAATGTGAGCAAAACCGAGCCTATTTCTCTGGTTCGATCTGCGACGATGTCTGACCACCCCAAGGGGGCGTATTCGGGCAAAAAAACGGCCTGTACCTCAGGAAGGTTTTTAAGAATCGAGCGCACATTGTCGGAAGCCGGACCCTGATCACCCGATATAATCAAAAGCTGAGATGCCAGATTGCGAAGCAAATCGGTCGTCAGACCTGTTGGACAGATGAGTGAGAGCGATGCGATGGCTTCGGGATGGGATTTTGCCAAACCGGTCCAATCACTCGGAGCGCGTCCGGCAATATGTGCCTGTTGAATTCCCAGGTGATTAAAAAGACGGATCAGGCGTTTTTCGATGGCTATGTTTGAATCGGATGGCATTATATCATCCTTTGCGATCGTTGAGATTCACTCGGCGACGATGATGGATTTTGAAAAATAAATAGGTTACAGGTCGCATCAGCACCACACCGAAATGAATTTCGGCGCTACAGAAGCAAGAAGTCTGGACAAGCCAGACTATGTATGGGATTGTCTGATGGTTTACTATGGTTGAAGCGTATACAGAGCTTACTATCACCCTATAATGGTTCTTGCTGAATGGTTTACAACAGGCGATCCATAGTCCGGCTTGCCGGACTTTGGATCGACAGTCGGTTTGATGTTCTGGTTGAGGTGGAATAGGTTTGTAGGATCGTACTGGTTTTTTAGAGCGACCAGTCGTTCATAGTTGGCACCGTATGCAGACCGTACGAGCGCATTTCCTTCCTCTCCAAGCCCGGCGAAATTGACGTATAACCCACCGGGGGAGTGGGGTTCCATCTCCGCCAGGAAATCACGGGAATAGGCGATCACCTCTTCCGTATCCTGGGGATTGTCCCAGATGGCATCGACGCTGAATAGATAGGGCTCGTCTCGACCCATGAAGGCTGTTTCCTCTGCGTCAACGCGGCTCATTTGCCCACCGTAATGCCAAATTACGATCAGAATCATCGGCTGTGGCGGATTAGTGGCACGCGGGATGATCGCCTCCATCGTTTCACCATCGAGGTTGCTCAGGTAGCGTGATTTGAAGTAGTAAAGCTTCTCTTTCTTTGGAAGGAAGGGGTCAAATAAGCTTTGCAAGACCGTCCACGGAAGGGGTCCGCTCAAGTCCACCAGCGGCGTACCCAATTCCCGCAGGGGTTGGATAACTCGTTCCCCTTCTTCTGGAGGACCGATATACACCGCCGCAGGAACGACGATACGTTTGCCGTGGATCTCCTCGGGGAAATCGGGGACGGAGGGAACGGTCCAAAACATGAGTTGAGAAGAGAGTTCTTCAGGCGCTGTTGCCATAAAATCACGCCAGGCGGGCAGCACCTCATTGGCCATTTCTGCGGGATACCAGGGGGCGCAAAATGTCACCGTCGGACCAACAGGGTGGAGACGGTATTCAAACGAGGTTACCACTCCAAAATTTCCACCGCCGCCTCGAATCCCCCAAAACAGGTCGGCGTTTTGGCTCTCGCTGGCTGTGTGAAATTGACCATCGGCGGTGACAATATCCACCGAAACCACATTGTCGATGCTCAACCCGTGTTTTCTACGGAGCCAACCCAGTCCGCCGCCAAGGGTTAAGCCTGCAATGCCCGTGGTGGAAACGATGCCTCCTGCAGTGGCCAAACCGAACACCTGGGTCTCGCGGTCTACATCGCCCCAGGTTGCGCCGCCCTGGGCATGGGCTGTGCGGGCTTCGGAGTCTACTCGAACGCCTGTCATTTGTGAGAGGTCGATCATGATGCCATCATCGCAGGAGGCGCTGCCGGCTACGTTGTGACCGCCGCCTCTTACGGCGACCAGGAGATTGTGGGTGCGGGCGAAATTGACTGCATCGATTACATCGGCCACGCCAGTGCATTGGGCAATGAGAGCGGGACGTTTGTCGTGCATCCCATTCCAAATCTGGCGGACTTCGTCGTAACTTTCATCGTGTGGTGTGAGCAATGGACCTCGTAAGCTTGTCTTGAATTCTTCAACCGTTGCTTGCTCAAGGATGGCCTTTCCACCGGAGCTTGTTGTTACTTGCAGATCTGACATCATTTATCTCCCTTTGCTTTATTGTTCATGGTATCCTCCTTTAGAGTCTAGCAGCTCGTTATGGTTTGGGACGGAGAAAGTACGCTCCGGGATCAAATGCGTCTTATCCCCATCTCGGCTGTTCGTCCAGGTTGATTCCCAGAGCGGTTTTGGCAACGAATTCGTGGGTTAAAAACGAATTGGAGGGGTGGATGCGTCCCAATCGAGCGTCACGGAAGAGGCGTTCGAGACCCGATTTTTTGAAGATCCCGAATCCGCCCGACAGGTCCAGGCACTGGTCGACCACTTTCCAGGCACCTTCTGTGGCACGGTATTTGGCCGCGCAGATTTTGGCACCCCAGGCGGGGCCGTGGTCTACGCCCTCGGACCAGTCCTGTGCGATTCGGTCGAGGTGGGGACCGATGGACTCCATTTCGATGGCAATTTCGGCTACGGCGTGCTGGACTTCGGCGTGGTAGGCCATCGAGCGGGTGAGTCCCACAGAGGTTTTTGTTTTGACGGTTTCAATGGTCTGGTCGAAAGCGCGCTGGGCCAGGCCGTAATAGACGTTGCCGAAGTTCAGCAGGGCCCAGGCGAAGATGCCTATGACGAAGGGGTCGATTCCGGCGGCCCCGGCCGGCACGACCCGGGCGATGTGGTCGTCGGACACAAAGACGTTTTCCAGGATGGTGTCGTCACTTCTGGTGGCGCGCATACCCATTACGTCCCAGGTTTCTTTGATGGTGACGCCTTCGGTGTCGCGGGGCATAAAGGCGTGTACGATCTTGGGGGCTTTGGGGTCGCTGGCGTCCATGCCATGGAGCCCGAGCCAGTTCCACACCGGGGCGAGGCTGCCGAAGGATTTGTGTCCGGTGAAGCGATAGCCTCCGTCCACACGTTCGGCCTTGGTGGTGGAAAGCAAGAGGGGCAGGTCGTTGCCGCTTTCGGCATGTCCTGCGGCGATTACCTCTCCGTCGGCTGCTTTTTTCAGGAGCCATTCCAGCGAGGTGTCTCCGGCCCGCCAGAGGTCGGCTGCCACGCCGGTCCAGTAGATGTGCATGTTAACAGCCAGGGCGGTGGCGTGGGCATAGTAGGCCAGGTGTCTCTGTTCCTGGCAGACTTCGGCGAGGGAGAGACCTCTTCCGCCCAGTTCTTCGGGGACGGCGATGGTGAGATAGCCCTCTCGTTTGAGGGCTTCGAAATCCTCGTCAAAAAAACTATTGGCCTGATCGTAGTGGGGTGCTCGTTCGTAGCATTGTTGCAGTGTGTCTTCCGATAGTACCCGGCCGTTGGCAATTGCCTGTGCCCTTGTATCTCCTCCTTGGTTAACGTTTTTCCACCACAAGAATGGCGGCGGTCATTTCATTGCGAACGGCGCTTTGCGGAGAGGCCTCTTTGAGAGCAGATCGACAGTCCTCAATAAACCGATCGGTATCGAAATATGCCATCGTCAAATCCTTTCATCTAAACGTGCCAGTCTTTCAAATGGCAACATGTATACCAGAAAACAGCTACCGACTTTAAAATTCTCAAGTAGCTGTTTTATATGAATATAAAATCAGAAATATCTACATTCAGATTTTATTTTTATTATTATGAAAACACGATATTTCGCGTTTTTATTTTTGATTTTTAAATATCCTATTGAAAAATAAAATGTTAAACTAATAAAGCGAAATATCGCGCTATAACACGATATTTCGCTTTTAAGGCCGATTAATTTTTAGCTTCTTCATTCGGCTGCGCAGGGTGGAAGGCGGCACTCCCAGCAGTTGGGCCGCACCTCTCGGGCCTGCGATCATCCAGTTGGTTTGCTCCAGGACCATTTGAATATACCGCCGTTCGTGCTCTTGCAGGGTGAGCCCTTCTTCTGACTGCTGGCTCTGTTCCGGGTTTTGGTCCGGCAGGGATATCTGGCCTCGCACTTCGGGGGGCAGGTGTCTCGGCAGGATGTCCGGGCCTTCGACGACCACCACCATCCGTTCCATCAGGTTTTGCAACTCCCGTATGTTTCCGGGCCAGGCATAGGCTTCCAGCACACCCATTGCTTCGGGAGATACGTTGATCTGGTGTCGACCCAGTTTCTGGCTGTAGTATTTCAGAAAATGTTCGACGAGCACGGCGATGTCCTCGCGCCGTTCGCGCAGGGGCAGTAGTACGATGGGGATCACGTTTAGCCGGTAGTAGAGGTCTTCTCGAAAACCGCCGGTTTGCACTTCTGCTTCCAGGTCTCGTTTGGTGGCTGCGATGACGCGTACGTTCACGTTTACGGTTTGTTCTCCGCCCACCCGTTGAAAGTTTCGTTCTTGCAATACGCGCAAGAGCTTGACCTGGATATCGGGTCCGATTTCTCCAACTTCGTCCAGGAACAGGGTGCCCCCGTCGGCCAGCTCGAATCGGCCCTGTCGCCGGGCAGTGGCCCCGGTGAAGGACCCTTTTTCGTGACCGAATAGTTCGCTTTCCATCAGGCCTTCGGGCAGGGCAGCACAATGGACCGGGACAAAGGGGCCTTCTCTGTATGGGCTGCGCTGGTGGATTCCCCGGGCGATGACTTCCTTGCCCGTTCCGGTTTCGCCGCGCAGCAAGACGGTGCTGGCCGAGTCGGCGATTCGCCAGGCCAGGTCCAGGACTTCTTGCATGGCGATAGATCGGCTGACGGCTTCTGGGGTGGGTTCGATCTGGAGGCGGAGGGTTCGATTTTCTCGCTGGAGTTGCTGGGCAATCGCCACGTGGTTTTCGACATCTTCTCGGAGTTTGCCGAGCAGGATTCTGAACAATCCCTGTGCGACGGATGGCGTCTGAGTGAACGAGGCCTGGAAGTCTGTTCGTCCCCATCGCAACAGGCGCACGTCTGTTTCGGCGACGACATCGGTACTCCGGGGCGCATCGTCGATGAGGGCAAACTCGCCAATACATTCGCCGGGTCCGCGTGTGACGAGCTGAACATCGTCCTTTTCTATGCTCAACGTGCCTGTCACGACCAGGTAGACCGCGTCTCCGGCGTCTCCTGCACGAAACAGGGTGGTTCCTGCCCGAACGTCTGCCAATTCCATACTGCCGCAGATGCGCTCCAACAGGTCGTTTGACACGCCGGCAAAGAGTTCGGTTGTTTTTAGAAAATCGATTCGGTCTGCATCTTTCATGAAGCGGTCCCGTTTTTTTATGCCTGGGCGAGTTGTGAGACACAACTGTAAATGCAGGCTTCGAGGATTTTTGCGATTCGGTTCATGTGTCCATTCTTTGGCGTTTTGGGTAAGAATGCTCTGGCTACACTTCCAGGTCAAAATGTTCACGATAAAAGGCGGCCCATTCGTCTTCTGACATCGCCCTGCCGAAATCGACCCATTCTTCGTCGGTGAGGCGCTCTCGACCGGCGATGCGACGTTTGGCGTCTTCGCCTACGGGGTAGCGGAGTTTGGGGCGGTCGGTTTCGATGGCGTGGTGGATGGCTTTGGCGACGAGTTCTGGTTGGGAGGGGTTTTCGAGGCGTTTGGCAAAGTATCGTCTGTCGCGGTACTTGAGGTCAGCATAGGGGGAATCGGGGTCTGGCACGCGTTTATTTTTACCGAAGATGGGCGTTTGGATAACACCCGGTTCAATCAGGGCGACCCGGATGTTGAACCGGCGGACTTCCTGGGCCAGGCATTCGGTTGCGGCTTCCAGAGCATGTTTGGAAGCGGAATAGGCCGTGCGCATTGCGCCGGTGATGCGGCCTGCGACGGAGGTGATGTTGACGATGGTGCAGCTTTGTCGTTCTCGCATCCCTGGCACGACCAGACGGCACATTCTGATGTCACCGAAAAAGTTGGTCTCAAAGACGGCTTTGAGCCGTTCGTCGGGGGTTTCTTCGATGGCACCGCTCCCGCCTACACCGGCGTTGTTGATAAGGACGTCGATCTGACCTGCTTTTTGGAGGACTTCCTGGACTGCCTGTTCGCACGAAGCTGGATCGTTGACGTCGAGCTGGACGATGTCGATTTTCAGGTCTTCTTTTTCTGCCAGTTCTCGAAGCGGGGCCGATCCTGTCTCCGGGGTTCTCATGCTGGCGAAAACGTGATATCCCTGCCTGGCCAGGTGGCGTGCGGTTTCCTGACCGATTCCTGTGCTGGTGCCGGTGATCAGTGCGGTTGGCATAGGGCATTCTCCTTGGGGTTGGCGGGATGGTTCAAAGGTGTCGGCGTCATTTTTAAGTGGAGCGGTTCTGCGGCCCTTTGCGATCCTGCCTACTCCTGCCACGGCGGTTGAATCCCGAACTCTCTGGCGGTCTCTTCGAGCTGTTCGAGATGGTCCAGGGGAATGATGGCACCATTTTCAAGACCGTCCTGTTCACTCCTGGCTTCGG
>JAPUJS010000554.1 GCA_027296045.1 bacterium
GGATTTTGCTTCTGGTTCAGGCCGATAAAAAAGAGGAAGCCCTGAATTATTATAAGGATGTAATCTGGAAGCGCCCGGATACGCTGGATATCTTACGCCACCTGATTTTTAAGTTGATCGAACTGGAGCAAGACGATTTGGCGGATCAATTTTACCTGGAAGGCTTGCGGATCAATCCCCAATTAAAACTGAATTAAGCCCGTAGGTTTAATGTCTTGACAGAGCACCTTTCCGGTTCTATGATAGCACTGGTTCGAATTGTCCACGCCCATTTCAGGAGGTTTCTAATGAACGTGCTGATTTTATCTGGTCCCAACCACCGGTTTGAGGAAAGTGCAGCGGTCATCAACGGATTTCTATCCGGTCAGGACGATCTGGATGTGACGCTGCGTGAGGATAAGGATGTGCTGACGTCGTCGGATATGGACGGGTTTGATGCGTGTGTGTTTGGCACGGGTTTTACGCGGACGGTCCGGCAGCCGGAAGGCCCGCCCAAGCGGGAGCCGGATTTGACGCCCGAGCAGGAAGAGGGGCTGTTTTCGTTTGTTCGGGGTGGGAAGGGTTTGGTGGGGATCCACGGAACGGCGTGGTGGATTGGCGGTCAGGCGGTGGATTTGATCGGGGGACATGCCAATTGGCACCCGCCGGGGTTGACGTTTACGGTAAATATTGGAGATTCGGATCACCCGATTACGCAGGGGGTCGAAGACTTTGAAGTGGAGGATGAGATTTATATGTCGGCCTGGGACCCGTATGTTCAGGTTTTGGCAACGGCGACCTGGAGCGATAAGCAGCATCCGATGGCGTGGGTGAAGCCCTATGGGGATGGGCGTGTGTTTTATACCACGCTGGGACACGGTCCGGGCACGTTTGAACGACCGACGATGCAGACATTGATCACACAGGGTGTGCGCTGGGCGGGCCAGAATTAGTAGATTTTCATTCCAAGTCTGGATAGTCGACGGTTCACCCACTTTTGAGAATGGCTCCTACCACATGTACTATCACCGGTAGGAGCCGTTTTCAACGGGGAACGGGTGATACACGATCTTTTTTTTGGAGAGGCAATATGGGAAACGTGCGTGTTGGCATTATTGGTGGTGGGAATCGGGGGAAGGGACACATCCGGTCTTTGCAGGGGTTTGACGATGTGGATGTGGTCGCAGTCTGCGATCAGATTGCAGAAGCGCGGGCCGGTGTGTGTTCCGATTTTGGGATTGAAGGGCAGTATGACGCTGTGGAAACGATGCTGGAACAGGCGGATCTCGACGCAGTTTTTGTGACCACACCGCCTCACCTCAATGGCAAGCTGGCGCTTCCGTGTCTGGAAGCAGGTGTCCATACGCTTATTGAAAAGCCTCCAGGACTGAGCGTGGCAGAAACCGAGGGCTTGAAAGCGGCGGCCGACCGGACCGGGGCGAAGGCGATGGTGGGGTGGAACCGGCGGTTTAATACGTTTATTGTAGAGGCCCGTGATCGGGTGCTGGCACGGGGACCGGTCACACAATTGGTGGGGGAGTTTCATAAGAGCATTACCCAGTTGGCCAATTCGGGTAAGTTTACGGAAGCGATGATGGATCAGATGTTTTTAGAAACGCCGATCCATTCGGTGGATACGATCCGGTTTCTGGCAGACTCCGAGGTGGCAGAGGTACACGCCTATGTCCGGCGGTCGATGTCGAAATATCGGGACGTGCATGCGGCGCTGGTGGTGTTTGAAAACGGAGCGGTTGCTCAGATGATACACAATTATACGACCAGTGCACGATTGGAACGGTACGAGATTCACGGGCACGATATTTCTGCCTATTTGGAAGGGGTGAATCGGGGTGAGATTTTCTGTGAAGGGGAAAGACAGGAGATCGGTTCTGGATCGGGGGGGACGGACGAGCAGAACCGATTTTTCATCGATTGTGTTAAAAATGATACACCGGTTGGGCTTCCGGGTGCCAATTTGGAAGAAGCGGTGAAAACGATGGCGCTTGCCGAAGCGATTCTGGAGGGGACGCGGTGAACAGTCGATTCGGTTTGAATTTGGCAACGGGGATTTCCCTGGAAGAGGGGATCCGGTGGGCGGGCGACAACGGGTTTGGGTTTATCGATTTTCAGGCCGATTTAGCCCCGAACAATCTTGCGTCGTTTGATGCCGACCGGGTTGGCGAGGTGCAGGCCCTGTGCGACCGACACGGTGTGCAGATTGGGATTCATCCGTCTTCGGCGATTAACAATGCCGAGTATGTACCCATTTTGTCCGGGGCGGTGGACGACTATCTCAAGGCCAATTTGGAACTGGCAAAGCAGTTGGGGTGTGGTTGGATTGTGGGCCATGGAGGATATCATTTTGGCGATGTGGCACCGAGGCGGCAGGCGGCGGTGGATCGGATGAAACGGCTGGTGGATCAGGCTGAAAAGGCTCGGGTGATGGTTTATTTTGAAAACCATAACAAAGAGCCCGAACACGCTGAGATTCACTACATCCCTCACACGGTGGAGGAGACCCACTGGTTTTTAGATGAAATCCAGTCCGATTATCTGAAGTGGTCGTTCAATGTGGCGCACGGCCATCTGGTGCCGGAAGGTTGGGCGGGATTTCTGGACGCGTTTGGGGTGGACAATATGGGGCAGGTGCGGTTGAATGACAACAACGGGGATTATGAAGTTCATCTGGTGCCTGGAGAGGGAACGGTTGACTTTGAAACTTTGTTTGCCAGGCTGAACACAACCGGATATGACGGGTGGTTTTCGTTGGGGTTTGGCAGCAATGAGGATAAGGTTCGGGTGAAGGACTGGTTTGAAAGGTTGCTATAAAGCGAGTTCCGGATTTCCACACAGAAAAAGGAACAGGGAGGCAGATATGCCGAAGCGTATTAACAAGGCGATTGAGCTGCTGGAACAGGATCAGATGGTGTATTACACCGGTGCGGGGGATCTGTCGTATGAGGGTGGGAAGAAAGTGGCCAAAACCTGGGCGGATTATATTCAGGTGAGTTTGGAACATCGGGCCTATGATATTGTGGCTTTAGAGGCGTTTATGAAGGGGCTGGTGGATGGCGGGCCGACCAATAGTGGACACCGCACGCCTGCGGTTTTTGTGGATTTGCCGGTGGATGGCGGGAGCGAAGCGACGATTCGGGCGAATGCGTGGATGTTTAAACAGGTGCTTGCCCGGGGCGTGCACGGTATTTTGCTGGTCCACGCCGAAACACCCGAAGCGGTGACGGCTTTTGTCGAGTCGTGCCGATATTCGTTTCATACAGCCGGGGTTGGCGAGGGGTTGGGGGTGGGGCGACGGGGTTCGGGAGGTCAGGGCAGTGCGGCGAATGTCTGGGGGGTGTCTACGGACGAATATTTGCAGAAAGCGGACGTGTGGCCATTGAATCCCGAGGGAGAAATTATGCTGGGGCTCAAGATCGAAAACAGACGTGCCCTGGAAAATGCGGAAGGAAGCGCCGCTGTGCCCGGAATTTCCTTTGCAGAGTGGGGGCCGGGCGATATGGGAATGGCGTTTGGACATCCCTGGCGGCACGATCCGCCCTATCCGGATGAGATGGTTG
>JAPUJS010000555.1 GCA_027296045.1 bacterium
ATAGACCAGGCCTGCAACGAGGAGGACCACGGCTGTGGGGGTTTTCAGACGACGGATCATTGGGATTGTGGACTTATGTGGAGTAGGAGGGTTGAGGGCCGCAGGATCCTTAAATTAGGTCATCTTTTCGGGTTTGGATGACTAAAGTATAGGGCTTTTGGGGTGGATTCAGTAGTTAAAAACAGAAAAGGCATTTATTTGAATCGCGGGTATCCGTGCCTTTTTTTTGTTCGTTTATGGGAAAAAAAAAGCCTTCGAAGGCTCTCTCCCGGGCCTTCGAAGGCCAAACGTTTCAAAATTGCGACCCATAAAATAGAGGCTGGGTTGGGACCTGTCAACAAAAAAAGCGAAGCGCCGAGCAGGGTCTCTTTTTATCGGGAGGGAGGTAATAAATAGAGTCACACCCAGCGGTTCGCTTATTCAAAAGGTACTGAATTTTTCGGGTCGTGTCAAGGTAGTGAGATGAAAATTCTACTCCGGTCTTTTCGGGGGTTGTAAGTCGGGCAGAGGCGCTCGCACCCAGGCCCAATTTTGATGCAGGAAGACAACAAGCCAGGGCACAGAGAAAATCAAGCAGAGGACGCCGATCCAGAGGCTGGATTGAAACGTTTCGAGGGTGAAAGTTTCTTTCTGAGTTCCGACGGTGAGAAAGAAGATGAGGGTGCCAAACATGGCCACTGCGTTGTTGGTGATGTGGAGCACAATGGGAATCCAAAGGGTGCGTGACCGGAGATAGGCGATCCCAAATACAAATCCCACCATCGTCAAACCCAGGATACTGATGTGCAAGGCTCCAAAAATGCATGCGGAGACGACCAGGGCTTTGGGGGTGTTCCACCTCAAGCCCAGGCGGGGCAGAAGGAGGCCCCGAAAAAAGAGTTCTTCGACCAGGGGTGCCAGAACGACGGTGATGACGATCAGGAGGGCATTGTGAAGGCCGGGAAAGGGGCTTCTATCTGAGGTGACGAATTCGATTTGGGGTGTGGATAGTTTTTCGACCACGTAATCTGGGATGGCAAAGGAGAGGGGGTAAAAGAGGATCCAGAAGGAGCCGATTGAAAAAGCGATGAGGGGCAGGACAATCGCCAGGGTGGGAAGCCAGGCATGGTTTGGGGGCACCTCGCCGAGCCAGGTTTGCAGGGATAGGCCTGCACGTTTTGTGTTTTGAAGCATCCAGATGAGCGGTATGAGGTAGGACCAGAGGGCAAAGAGGATAAAGCCGATGGCATCTTCATAGCGCTCTGGCAACTGTGCGTTTACGAAGATCAAGCACAAGATGAGGACCGGCAAGGTGAGCAGCATCCAGAGCAGGAGGTTGCGGAGCCGGAGTTTTTGGAGGGGGTGGTCGTTACCTGAACTTTCTTCCATTCCCATTTGCTGTGGCTTTTGAATTTTGACTTGCAAAGATGCAGAGGACGAGAAGGGTATAGATCCTTGGTCCCGCGTTGCTTCTCCCGACCGTGTTGGCGATTCTTTTTCGATAAGATAGGGCCAAAAAATCGCGCTGGATAGAAAAAAATAGCCTGAAGATGGCTTTCGGAGTTGATTTTATGGTTGAATGTGATAATTTAACACAACCATTGGAAAATACGCCAGGATAAGAAGGCTGCATCGCAGGCCTGGGACGTGTTGGGGTCTTTTGGAAACGCATTCTAAAAAGGAATCATTACATGCTCAAATTGGTGCTGAATCTGTATGGATATATCATTATCGCACGGGCGCTGATTACCTGGTTAAATCCCAGCCCATTTAACCCTATTGTGCAGGTTATTTGTAAGATTACCGATCCGGTGTTGGAACCGGTTCGACGGGTGTTGCCGTCTTTTGGCGGGCTAGACTTTTCGCCGATGGTTGTTTTGGCACTCATCTGGATGTTGAACGCGATGTTGTAATAGGAGGCGATATGGGATCTGTGGTTGCCTGTAATTTGAACAGTTATCTTCAGTATCAAGAAACGGCCTATGAACATCTGGCACAGATCGGGCTGACTTATGTGGAAATTCATTGTCCGGAGCCTTCAGATGTAGGTTCGGTTCAGAAGGCACTGGCAGAATATGGGTTGCAGGCCAGCAGCTTGATTGTTCCGTGTCAGATGGATGCGGATGACGTGGTGCTGCGGTTTTCTAAGGCGCTGGACGTGGTGACGGAGATGGGGGTTTCTTATGTGTTCACCAGTGCAAAAACTGGGGAGATTGATCCAGAATATGTGTATGGTCGGTTGCAAAATATTGGCGATGCAGCGGCCGAACGGGGGATTGTGGTGGTGCTGGAGACGCACCCGGACCTGGTGACCAATGGGGATGTGGCACGGGAGACAATGGCGGGTGTAGCCCATCCCAATGTGCAGATCAATTTTGATACGGCCAACTTGTATTATTATAACCGGAATATCACGGCGACTGGAGAATTGGCCAAGGTGATTGATCATGTGGCATCGGTGCATTTGAAGGATACGGACGGTGGATTTGAGTCGTGGCATTTTCCAGCTTTAGGCGAGGGTGTGGTGGATTTTCCAGAGATTTTTAGCATGTTGTTTGAACGGGGGTTTGACGGACCGTTTACGCTGGAGTTGGAGGGGATTCAGGGAGAAACAATCGATCGGCAAGGGGTGGAAAAGCGGATTGAAGACTCGCTGGCTTATTTAAAAACATGTGGTATGATGGATTGAAGACCAGGCGGTCGCTCGAAGCGGCCGCCTTTTTGGATGGGGTGTGACATGATTCTGGCAATTGATATTGGTGGAAGCCAGTTTGGAATGGCTCTGGTGGATGGAAGGGGGAAGGTGGTGAAGCAGGTGATCCGACGGGCGACTCGGTTTGGACATGCCGATGAAGTGGTGGCAGGAATGGTGGTTGAAGGGCGACGGTTGATTGAAGGGGCCCGGGTGAAGGCGTGCGGGATCGGTTTTGGAGGGCCGGTAGATTTTGAAGCGCAGCGGATTGTGAATTCGACCCATGTGCCGGGGTGGGACGATTTGGCATTGCCGGCTGTTCTGGAAGACGCATTGGGGATACCGACGGTGATGGATAATGATGCCAATGTGGGGGCGTTTGGAGAATTTACGTATGGGGCAGGTCAAGGCAGTCGAAATCTGCTATACTACACGGTGAGCACGGGGATCGGTGGGGGTGTTGTGATTGAAGGTGCGATCTATCGGGGGTCGGACGGGTTTGCCGGTGAGCTGGGGCATGTGCCGATTCTGGTGGATGGACCGGATTGTGAATGTGGGAACCGGGGATGTTTGGAGGCACTGTGTTCGGGCACGGCAATCGGGCGGCGGGGGTCAGAAGCGGTGCAAAAGCACCCCCGATTGGGAAAGCGATTGAGAAAGATGGGCGTTGTGACGGCAAAGGGGGTATTCGATGCGGCTCGGGCAGGCGACCGGCTTGCATTGCGGGTGGTTGACGAGACGTGTGTCTATCTGGGGATGGGGATGGCAGGTGCGATGAATGCGTTTGCACCGGATATCATGGTGGTGGGTGGGGGCGTATCCAAGGCCGGGCGGGTGTTGTTTGATCCGTTGCGGGAGCAGGTGAAGCGGTTTTTGATGCCGGTACATCGGCCCCATGTCAAGGTGGTCCCGGCCCGGTTGAAGGGGCGGTCGGTGTTGATGGGGGCGGTTGCGCTGGCGAGGGAATTCATTACTCGGGTTTGAGGGCGATCAGGATTTCGGATGGGATTCCGTAGGGGGCTATTTTGCAGGCATATTCGATTCGCCATTGGGGCTTGAAGAGATAGGTGTGTAATTCTAAGGGGCGACACCCACCGACCCATTGTGGACGAAGGGTGTGGATGATATTCCAGGCCCTGGAAACGATTTTGGAGGAAAGCGAAAAGCCGTTTGTCAGGCCCACCAGGCCGAGGAGACCACCTGGTTGCAGGAGGCGTTGCGCTTCCCGTAGCAGAGTGTAGATGTCCTGGTCCGAGAGCAGGTCGAGGACATAATTAGAGATGAATCGATCACAGGATTCGGAGGGGAGAGAGAGGTGCAGAGTGCCGTTTGTTTGGAGGACGCTAACGCGGGTGTCGAAGGGTTTGAGTCGATCCTGGGTCAGTTTGACCATGGTGGTGCTTTGATCCACGGCCAGATAGGTCGCCTGATCAGACAGATGATGGGTCAGGAGGGTATGGGCAAATCGGCCGGTGCCGCAGCCAAACTCGATCGTCGATTGGGCGTTTGAGAATCGGCCATGGGCGATCAGGTCGCTGGTTGCAGGGTCTTGGTAGAAATGCTGGTTGTCCTCCCCGAATCGGTCGTAGTGGTCGCGGGCCTGGTTTCGTGTGAGCGTTCGAGACATGGGATTAAAAGGACGGAAGCAGAAGACCGCTGAAGAAGCTGCCCAGAAGGCCGAACATGAGGGCGGCGATACCAAACAGGATGATCAGGGCCGGGATGGACGCGATGGACCACTTGACCATGAAGACGACCATGGACCAGAAGGGCATGTGGATGTTTACGACGGTGACTCGCTGGGTGTCTTCGTCAAAGATCATGGGATGCCTCCGGTTTTTGCCCGTTTTACAAGGTGTGTGAAGATACGATCCCAGATGGTGCCGGGGAGTTTTTCGGGGTGAAACTGGACGGCCAGGATGCGGCCGTCTTCGGTTTCGAGGCCTTCGATGATGTTGTCGGGGCTGCGGGCGTTGACTTTCAAGCCTTTTCCGGGGGTTTTGACGGCCTGGATGTGAAAGCTGTTGGTTTCAGGGGGCTGGTCCGGGTGATTGAGCAGGCGGTTGAGGTGGGTGTTGGGTTCGACGGTGACGGGGTGGTGAATAGCATTACCATTGGTGCGCTTGGGCGAGTGGGGTTGGGTCTGGAGTTGTGCCTGCGCGTCTGCATAGAGGGTGCCGCCGAAACGGGCGTTGATGAACTGCATGCCGTAGCAAATGCCGAGGATCGGGAGCTGTTTTTCCCGGGCGATCTCAAAGGACAGGAGATCGGATTGATGGCGCTGGTGCTCGACAGGAGGTAGATCTTTGGGCAGGGTGCCGATCAGGCCGTCGGTGATGCCGGGGCCGCCGGTGATGATGAGACCGTCGAGGTGGTTTAAAATGGGGGTGAGTGTGGATGGGGAATCGGTGATGGGCAGAATGAGAGGGATGCCACCTGCCCGCTCCACGGCCTGGACGTAGTTGTGGTTGAGGGTTTGTCTGGGCGGATTGCTTTTTTCGTCCAGGCTTGTAGTGATGCCGATGATGGGCGTCATCCTTATTCCTTATTCTTCAGGGAAGGTATTTCCCGAGAGGTGGCTTAAAGCCAGTGTAACGATGGTTGTCCATACCAGCTTTAAATTCGCCTCTGGCCAAAGCTACTTCCAATTTCGAATGTTAAAGCTCATCGCCAGGCAGTGGTTCCCGATCCGGTACTTTGTCCAAAATTTGTTTCAATGTACCCTTTTGAGCTCTCTTTGCCCGATTCATTAAATAATCTTCGGTCATAATTGCCGAGATTTTTTCAGAAACTGCTGTAGAGATGAACTGGTTGATAGATACGCCTTCTCTCCGGGCGATTTCTTT
>JAPUJS010000556.1 GCA_027296045.1 bacterium
GCCATTTCCATCCTGCTCATCATTGCCACCCAGGTCGTAGACCGCCAGCTCACCTATATCCAGAACAAAAAACTCGGCTTCGACAGAGAACATATCCTCATCTTGCCCATCTTCTTAAAAGACCGCGACCACAAAACCAACAACGAGCCCTGGCTGGCCGCCCGCTACAACGTGATCAAAAAAACCTTCACCGACCACCCCAACATCCAATCCGCCAGCGCCTTCCGTTTCCTGCCCGGCAGGGGCGGCGGTTTTGTCCGCATTGTCAAACCCGAAGGCCAGGAAAACACCGAATGGCGGATGCCCGTCCAGGAAGCCGACGAAAGCTTCTTCGACACCCTGGGCATCCCCCTCCTGGCCGGTCGCACCTTCTCTCCCGAGGTCGAACGCGACCGCACCCACGCCTATATCCTAAACGAAACCGCCGTCAAATCTCTCGGCTGGACCGTCCAGAACGCCGTGGGCAAACGCTTTGGCAGAGCCCGCTCAGACGAAGACGCCAAAGGCACCGTGATCGGCGTGGTCCAGGACTTTCACTACGCCTCTCTCCGCGAAAAAATCGCCCCGGCCGCCTTCGCCTACCGCCAGTGGTTTTACGACTTCCTCGCCCTCCGAATCCAGGATTTTGAGACCACCCGGCCTTTCCTTAAAAAAACCTGGAAATCCTTCATGCCGCCCGATAAACCCTTTAGCGCCACCTTTCTCAACGACGAAATCAACCAGGTCTACGAAGCCGAACGACGCTTCGGCAAAACCGCCACTGCCTTTTCAACCCTGGCCGTCTTCCTGGCCTGCCTCGGCCTCTTTGGCCTGGCCTCCTTCACCGCCGAAATGAGAACCCGCGAATTCGGCATCCGCAAAGTCCTCGGTGCTTCCGTTCCCGGCCTCGTCCTCCTTCTTTCCCGAGAATTCACGCGCCTGGTTCTATTTGCAAACCTGCTCGCCTGGCCCCTCGCCTACTACGCGATGAACCAGTGGCTACAGGGCTTTGCCTACCGCATCGACCTGAGCCTAGGTGCCTTTCTCATCGGCGGCCTCCTGGCCCTGCTCATCGCCCTGCTCACCGTCTCCTACCAGGCCCTCAAAGCCGCTACCACCAATCCCATCGACACCTTGCGCTACGAGTAGGGGAAACCCTGGGGTGAGAGCCAATTCCACCCTACCCAATTCCCAAACTCCGATCCTCCAGCGGCAAATCCACCCGCACATTCCCCTGCTTGTGCGACTCCCGCATCCCAATCACAATCTCCAGTGCCTCCCGCCCAAACGGGCCTGGACAAATCGTCTCCTCCCCCTGCTCAATCGACTGGCACACCCCTTCTATCGCATCCACCATCGAACTGCGCGGATGCCAGGGATAGGGAAACTGGCACTGCACGGGATTGTTCGTCTCCGGATGGGTCGTCCAGAGCTCAAATTGGGCATGGGCGTTTCTCGAAACAATCCGACCCGTCTCCCCGACAAATTCCACAGTCCAGTTGAGTCCCGTCCGCTCGGACCGGGAATTCATAAAGGCCTGAACCCCGTTCTCATACATAATATATCCCGACCCGGGGAGGTCCCGTCCATCAGCCACCCGTTCCTCGTCATCCATCACCCCAAACACCCACTTGGCCGGAGCGTCCGCAAACAGGCGGAATAACGCCAGCGTGTGGCTCTGCAAATTCGACAAATTGCCTGCACTGTGATTCACCATCGACTTCAATTGCCCGATGGTGCCCGCTTCAATCTGTTGCCGGGCGTTCGTATAATGACCATACCAGTTCAAATGACAGGCCATCGCCAGAATCGTGCCGTGCGCCTTGCAAGCCTCGATCATTCCATCGGCTTCGGCCAGCGTACGGCACATCGGCTTGGTCGCAAAGATCGCCTTCACCCCCATCTCCGCCAGCCCAATCACAACCTCCGCCCGGTGTTCCGGTCGCGTGGTCACCGACACAAGATCCGGTCGTTCCTTTTCTACCATCTCCCGGACGTTCCCATACATTGCCTCGACACCCCAACGCCGCCTGAAGTCCTCCCGTTGTTCCGCATCCGGATCCACCCCCGCCACCAATTCCACCCCCCGCGCCTCGATCATCGCCGGCGCGTGCGCCCACGGCCACGGATAGTGCGGCATCCCAATATGTTCATCGTCAATCGTACTCCCCATCCGCCCACATCCCACCACAGCGCCCCGATAGGTTCCCTTTGCAGCACTGTTTTGGATTACCCGGAATGCATCTCCTTTTGATTTCGCCATTTATTCCTCTCTCCAGAAGCTGGATCGCAGAAGGACGCAGAGAAGCCCAGCCCCGGCCTCCGAAATCCCCTCTGTCTCCCCTTTTCCAAAAGGGGAGGAACGCGCTTTGGCGAGGGACAGGTGGGCAATGTGAAGCGATCCTTTTAGGCTTGTCGTAATGAAGCGTAGAGACAACAAAAACGCACTACTTCTTCAAAACAAATCTCCCTAAAAGAAGCAGATCCCCTCACCGTAACAACAGCCTTAAAGGAGAAGCACTCGCTGCACACAGCGCACTGTCCGTCCAGCACCACCGTTCAGAAGTGCTCCTTCACTGGTAGGGCAGAAGTGCTCCCACATCCACCTTCGTAATTTTGCGCTGTGCCCTCACACGGCCCCACGCCAAGTGGCGACCTTTTCCCCCCTTTTAGGTCGTTCCAAAAGGGGGCCGCCGGAGGCGCTACGAGCAAAAAACCAGAATACACAACAACCCCCCGTCCCCTCCACCCCTTCAACCCCTAAAACCCCAACTCCCCCAAAAGCGACCGACTCAACTCCTCCATCGCCGGCACCGTACCCACCCCACCCAGAGACGACATAGCCGCCCACGTTTCATACCCCCCCTCTTTCGTCAACGCCTCATCCGTACACACATACCCAATATACCCATTCGCCAAACTCACCAGCATCAACGGCGAGGCCGACGTCTGCTCCTTAATCCGAAGCCCACTCTCCACAAAAATCTCTCCCGGTAACGCCAGAATCGCCGAATCGCCCAACCGAATAGCCTGCACCGGTGCCGTCATCTGTTCCGGCAACTTCGCCAACCGCTGGCACTCCATTGCATACACATCCACCCGATCTTTGTGAACCGGCTGTCCCACTACCCAGCTGAACGGCCCTTCCTCGTACTCATAGCCCCCGGCCAGCACTTTCTCCGCAACCTCCAGATCCCCCGCCGTAATCACTTTCCTCGAAAATTCCAACCTTCCCGTCGCAACTCCCAGATCCAGTTCTTCCTGCATCGCCATCAACTGAATTTCGGTGATCACATGTCCTGCCAGCACATTGGCCATCCGCCTCGCCTGGCTGTGTCCCCGATCCCGCCACACCCGCTCGCCGCTATAATCCTGATTGTTAATTTGCCCAGACGCTGCATTCCACAAAATCGGCACACTGTCTCCGCCCAGATAATGCCGCAGCAGGTAAAAAAACTGGCCGAAGTAGTCCGCCGACACCTGCCCGCTCTGACCGGTCCCCACGTAGTGCAAAGAAAAACTCGCCACTGCCGAAATCGGCGTTCCGTCCACCCCTTCCACATACATCATTGCCAGTTCTGGATCAATCTCTCCCACCGGCCGCACCAGATCAGGATTGTTTTTCCCCGGATTCATCCGCACCGTCCCATCCTTCATCAACCAGCGCCTGTAAAACGCAACCCGGTCTTCCATCACACTGGCAAAACCCACCTGTGCAGGCTGCATCCGTTTTATCGCCAGCTCCACCGCATCCGATATCTTCAACGGCAACCACGCCGTATAGTCCGTATCCTCGTCCACGCTCAGCAGATCCGCAATCCCCGCCGCCGAATGCGTATGCGTCGCATTCATCATCACACACTCCGGTACAATCCCAACCCGTTCTGCAATCCGAGCCTTGGCCGCATTGGCAATCTGCTCCGGCATCGCAATCAAATCGCACGTCACCAGCGCAATCTGTACCTCGCCGTTGTCAATCACCAGCGCCTTGGCCAGAAGTTCATCGTGCACATCCTCACCAAAACTCCCCCGAAAACTCCCCGGAATCGCCACACCCAACCAGGGCGTGATATTCGACGTTGCAGCCCCTGCCTGCAATCCCATACGCATCCTCCAATGGATTCACATCTCCATAAAAATCCGCATCACCTCGACGGCGGGATCATACACAAATTTGGATCCACCATCACCCTCCCACCGCGTTTCAATCGGGTCACCGCAGGTCTTTTACCATCCCCCAATTCCGTCACCCGGAACTTGCGATTATCCAGCCGCGGCACCTCAATCTCCTCCGGCTTGTCCAGTTGTGGCACCCATTCATACGGCACCCGATACGCGCGATACACCTGATTATGTCGCCTCTTCCGATTCCAGTATGGACTGATATATTCCCAGACGATCTGGCAATCGGGTCGCACCTCCAGGAAACGGCCGTCCGACCCCTCACAAATTAGCGTATTCCCATTGGGCAACCGCTGCGCCGAACTCACCAGTATGCTATAAAATTTCGAATCATCCACCACAGGTGCCAACCCGGCCTCCTGTGCCGAATACGTCCACACCACCTCCAGCGTCACCGGATTAATTTCCAGCACCCGAGAATGATCTCGCCGCGCATGGTTATGTCCCGTTAGCGACCCCGGATTCGGCGCGCCAAACCCTGCCCGACCCCCATTGTCAAACACCAGGAGATGGCCCTCCCCCGGAAGCCCCTTGGGAATCAGATGCGCGTGGTGCTGGCCAATAATCTGGCCGATCTTACGGAGCTCTGGCGTAGATGTATAATCCGGACCCAGTTGCCACACAATCTTCCCCGTCCGCTTATCCGTAATCGCAATGATATTGGTCTGCCGTCCATCCCAGATCACATTTTCCGGATGGAACCGCTCGTCCCCACCGTCATACCACGGGTTCGGCCCCACCACCGACATCGAATTCATATGCATATAATCGCCCATTCCCCCACCGGCCGGCACCATATTCGGATTGCGATACATCGTATTTCGGGCCGCCTCATCAAACCCTAGCTCCTCAAAATGCTCGCTACAAACCCACTCCCACACAATCTTCCCGTCCCAGGTCAATTCCACAAACGCATCGTCCAGAATTGGCTTCTCACTAATCCCCGAATGGTTCAGATTTTTATGGCACAACACCAACGTATTTCCGCCTCCAACAATCGGATCCATCCCCGGCGCATAATACCCCACCGGATTTCCCTCCCGCTGATAGTCGTGATGCTGCCGTGCCATCCACTTCGCCTTCTGACGCCCATCTTTCACCCGTTCATATTTCCTAAACCGCCACACCACGTTCCCATCCCAATCCACCTGAACCAGATCCAGCATGTCCAGATAGCCATATTTTGGATTTCGTCTACCCGTACTTGCCATGATATATCCACCCGGAAAAATCCTGGGTGGAAACCCATCGAGCCCCTTCCAAACCTTCACCTCATTCCCGTTCATATCAATCAACAGAGAATCGCCACTGGAAGTCGTGTAAATCGTATATCCGTTAAAACAGTTCTCCGGATAATAAATCGTCGTACTGGTTGGAAACACACTCGGACTGCCCATAAAAATTCATCCCCTCCTATCGAATCACCGACTTCGGTGTCGGCTCGATTCGTGTTACTACAATCCGCTCCCGATCAATCAACGTGCCCACCTTGGGGCTCAACACATCCTTCCAATGATCGCTCTCATACACCGCCTCATATAACTGCTCCCGTTCTTCCTCGCTTTCAAAACGCCGAATCCACACATACAGATCCTCTTCCTCTTCGCCCACAAAACTTCCGACCACCACCATTCCCTTTGAAACCTGAAATGGAATGATCTCTCCCTCCATAAATTCCACCCACTCTTCTCGCTTGCCCGGTCGGGTTCGATATTGACGCAATTCAAAAAACATGGTGTTTTCCTTTCTAAAATGCTGGATCACGAAAAAATACGAAGAAGCACGAAGGGCCACGGAAGCCACCCTGCTGCCACGCCTGCTGGATCGCAGAGGGGCGCCGAGAAGCGCAGAAGAACGCAGAACACGTCCGCAACCAAGAAAAAATCTGAAACCCCTTTGAAATACCTCCTATTCTAACAGCGCTCTCTGACTCCGCAATGCAATCGCCCGATCATCCATCGCCCGATTTACAGCTAAGATGCCATCTAAATGATCCACCTCATGTTGCAGCAACTCCGACAAGTCATCTTCCAGGTCCCAGCTCTGTTCCTCCCAATTCAGATCTCGAAATCGAATCCGGCATCGCCTGTGCCGCTGAACCCGCACGAGCAGCTCTGGAAAACTCATACAATCGTCCCACAGCGTCATCATCTCGTCGCTCAATTCATCAAACACCGGATTGATAAACACCACCGGTTCATCAATCTCCATATACACCACCCGCTTCATTGCCCCACTCTGAGGCGCTGCAATCGCCCGTCCAGCATTCCACCTGGCCCGAAAGTCCCGCATCGTATCGTGTAAGTCCTGCACCACTTTCCGAACACTCTCCAGCTCATCTTTCTGGACCGGCTCACAAACCTCATACAGTTTTGGATTGCCCAGCAACAAAATCTCTCGAACAGCCATAACAAATCACCTCGCAGAGGACGATTCTATTTCCCCAACCAGAATGCATACAAATCCTTATTACTTGTGCGTAGTGGGCGCGTTCGACCACCGGAGCCGGGCACGATTGGGCTGCGCATCGGCTTCTCTGGCCACCCGCTCCACATCGGCCACCCACGCCTCACAATCGGGCGTCTCCAGGGCCGAATTGGATCGACACCGGGCCACAAAACCCGGCACATACCATCGCCCGGTCGGCTGGCCCATCGCCTGATATCTCAAATCCATACTCCACCGCACCGTATCCGTCTCGTTCACCAACGAACCGTGCGGC
>JAPUJS010000557.1 GCA_027296045.1 bacterium
ATCCATCGCCACCAGCAACGCCCGCAACACATATCGAAAATTCACCGGATTGGGCGGCCAGGTTTGGCGAGCCCCCGCAGGAATTTCTCCCGGACCGTGCTGAGTACTCGCAAAATGGTACACCCGAACACATTCCGGCAAAACAACATCTTGTGTACCCCCCACATCCGTATGCACCAGGGACGCTCCCCGATTCCAGTATTCTGTAGACGTATTGGTATAAAAAATACGGGGCGTCACCCCCTGTGCCTCACACCGATCCAACAACCCACCCGTCTCGCCAGTTACAGAATCGGCCTGTGGCAGATCGTTAAAGGGAAACTGCTCGGTCGGATAAAATACATCCGTATGTCCACTCGAATGACGCGATGGCTGTGCGAACCGGTGGTTGAAAGACCCCCGAGCCCCACCTGCCACATTGGCCATCACCCCATCCATCACCTGTCGTCCCGCTTCATCCTGATTGAAACCCAGATAGAGCAAATGCCGCAAAAATCGACCGCTCTGCGAAGACCCGAATGAATACACCCGCTCAATCGGCAACGCCCCAAGCCCCTCACACAGTGGATTCTCCTCTCTCTCTTCGTATTTTAAAAACGACAAAAAATCCCGGGTCGCAGCAAGCCCCAATCCCATCACACAGGGATCTTTCCCCGTATAAACCAGATTGTAAATCAACCCGGGCTCAAACCCTTCTGAAAATCGAATCGAAGGCCGCCCGTCCGCAAGTCTTCCCAAAGACCACCGATCCCGTGCAATCACCTCGGGTTCGTCATATGGATAGGCCCGCACCGTCAACACAGCATTGGGATCGTTTTCGTTGGCCACCTCATAGGGAATATGGTATCGACTTCCCAGCGAATGCTCCTTCACCCGATCGTCCACCACAATTTCACACCCAACCGGGCCTGTCACCCCGTGAATCACCGGCACATCCAGCGTCATCAGATCGGGGTTGTCCGGTGCTTCGGGCGGCACATCGGCCTGCCAGCCGCAGGCGGCAACCACATACCCCTCTCGCATCAAAAATTCATCGCCAAACTGCGCGGCAGTGGTTGGCAAATTGGCACCCCCTGCCAGGTTGAAAACCGTCAGCAGATTCTTACGCCCCCGGTTTACTACATGGTAAAAAACATTCCCATTCCCCCGCGACGGCACCACCGGCTTCAGGAGATACACTTCTGCCCGAAAGGTCACGTGTCCCTGCGCATCCACAGGCGCCAGCCCCAAATCTGCAATCGGTCGGTTCAAAACATGGTTGGGATCCACCGCAAACTGCGCACTTCCCAGCAGCGTTTCGTAGGGTCCGACAGCCCCAAACGATTTCCCGTCCAGCACAGGTTCGCGAGATGTGATTTCCAATTGCGTTAACATCATCGACCTCCAAAGCGTCTACGACCTACCCGATCCAACCAACACCGTCTCCTGAATATCCGCCCGGTACACCCACGTCCCATCCTTATACATAGTGGGTGGCAAAGGCCCGCCGGGGACGGTCTCCCGACCGATTGGCAAAAGACCCATGCACCGTCATACTGCTAAAGAAAGTTTCGTCCTTCCACAACGGTTCTCTATCCTGCACCCAATGTACCTCAAGCACATCGTCAAGATTTATACATAGGGCTTGTCCGAAATTTTTTAAATCTCCTCCCCACGCGCCAACCCAGTCAAATCAAACGGATTAGACCATGCCTTCGACCCGTCGGGACCGATCACCTCAAATCGCACGGATTTAGAATCCCGTCTCAAAACAAACGTCGCTTCTTCAAACGTATCGCCATGCTCCCAGTATTCCGCCCCAACGACATTACTCACCGAACAAATCCGAAGCGCCTCCGAACACTTCACCGTTGCTTCAAACAACACGTTCTTATCCTCTTCTGTATCCACCCGCCGAATCTGAATGTTGTGTATCTCTGGTCCCGTCGAGCCATAACTCGCTCCCGACACCAGTGCATCCACAATTGCCCCGGCCGACCGATCCTTCACCCGCGCCATAGTCCACCCCTGATACGTATCCCGCCGATCTTCTTCTCGGGCGTGGGAATCGTCATTGGCCAGGGCCGGAATCAGACGCCCCGACAAATCCATCCAATCATCCCAATGCACCGAAGAATCTCCACGGCCTGCGACCCGGCAAGTCGTATTAAACACTTCAATCCCATCCAGCCCGTCCAACGGCAATATATCCCGCAAAATGTTCACCGAACTCCAGTGTGGATGCGCCAGCCAGATGGCCCCTCCCTGCTCCTTCACCGCGTCAATCACATGTTGTGGGGGCATCGCCCGGGCATCCATATCCTCTTTCAAATTCAGCGCCAAATAATGATGCCGCTGTCCGCCAAACGGATTGTCTGGATGCAGTTCTACCCCCTGAATCAACGTAAACCCATCCGGACACGCCACGGTATCCAAAAACGTGATATTGTTATGATCCGACAAACACAGATAATCGTAGCCCTGATGGACATAGCCATCCAGCCGTTCCTGGGGCGAGGGCCGTCCGTCTGAATTCGTCGTATGCGAATGTAAATTCCCTTTGACCCAACTGTATCCATCTTCATCCGTCAATTGAAACGGGTTCACCAATCCTTCCGTTTGCTCATTGGCCATTTGCTTTGGCTCCTCATTAGAATGAACCTACTATTTCACCGCAATCGGATTTCCAGGAGACCCCGTAGCCCCTTTCATACGCAAGAGGGCAAATGCAAATTCATAGACTCCATCGGCCGCATCCAGATCTCTTTCGGACGCGCTTTCCAAACCGTCGAAGTATTATGTAACCGGCCAGGACCGAAGTCAAGGGGAGATTGGAGACGGGGGTATAAAAAATGCCCCGGAAGATTTTTTCCGGGACATCCGACGCAACATGAGCATCACATTCAAGATTGAAAACATCCAAAGTCCAACGTTCAGGACCGCTCTTCCAGATAGGCCTCCGCATCCAGCTTCCCGCTTTTTACCAGGCCCCGAAACATCTCCACCGTCTCGGCAACCCCCTCTTCCAGCGGTTTGTGGGACACACTTCCGATTGTCCGTTCCAAACCGCTCCCGTCTACATCCGGCGGAAAAGGCAACTGGACGTCCTCAAACGTAATCTTACCGGCAACTTCGGGTGCTGCTTTCTCAATGGCTGCCTGAACATCATTCATATGAGGCGCAGGCCCACCCAAATTGAAGGCCCCTGCCCCTTCAAAGTCCGACCGTGCCGACTGAATAAAGGCGCGGGCCGTATCTTCCGCATATTGAAAAACCATCTGTCCGCCGTAGGGGATATGATAGGCCCGGTTTACTGCGGCTGCAAACATCGCGGTTGTCGGCGTCGATGACATCCCCTGATCCCGGGCAACCCCATATACCACATAGGGCCGTAAGCCAATGGAAGAAACCCCATCATCGTTAAAATAGACGTGAGCCGTTCCCTCGTTTGCCCGTTTGTAAACCCCATAGTGTGTATGGGGCATCAGAGGCGCATCGTCGTCAATCACCTGATCTTCTTCATAATCTTCGGGAGCGCCAAACACCGCAGCAGAGGAGGCATAGACTACTTTGTGGATCCGATCTTTCCGGCGCTTGACCGCTTCAAATACATTTACTGTGCCTACCACATTGACACGAGCCCCCAGGGCAGGGTCGGCTTTGCAGAATGGCACTTGCAAACCGGCCAGGTGAATCACATGGTTAATCTCGTGATCGTCCAGCGCCTCTTCAAATGCCTCCAGATCGGTGATATCTCCCGTCACAAACGATACCTGCGCCAATTCTGCCTCGGAAAGCAACAACTGCAACCGCTTTGGTTCAGAACCCAGATCAAAGACAACCACCTTGACCCCTTCGCGCACCAAGCTTCGCACAGCCCATGCCCCAATACATCCCAGCGCACCCGTGATCAAGAATCGCTCGTTTTCAGCCATAGCCCCTTCCCCTGGATCTATACACAACAAGCAGTAGATTTACCTACTGCTTGCAAAACTCAAACCTCTAAAATATCGTCCTGTTTTAAAATCACCAGCTCCCGTCCCCGAGATCGAATATACCCTTCATGGCTCAACCGGCTCATCACACGCGTCACCGTCTCCCGAGCGGTCCCTGTCAAATTGGCAATCATCTGGTGTGTAGGTCGTTTGCGAATCACAATCCCCTCGTCGGTCTCCACCCCTTCCTCTTCGGCAATCGATAACAACACACTGCTAATCCGATCGGTAATCCCCAGAAGCGCCAGGGTAGCCGTCTGATAATCGGCATGACGCAACCGCGAAGCCAGGGTCACCATCATGTGCACGCCAATGCTTGGATATTGCCGAAGCGCTCGGTGAAAATCCGATCGTCGCATCACCAGCGCTTCCGTCTCCTCCAAAGCCGTCACATTGGCCGACCGGGGTTCTCCGTCCAGGAGTGACATATCGCCAAAAAACTCGCCGGGCCCCAACGTTGACAGAATGATCTCTCGCCCGTCCTTTCCGGTCGCACTCACTTTCACCTCACCGGATTGGATTGCAAAAAACGAATCGCCTTCGTCTTCGGCCCAGATGATCATGGCGTTTTTGGAAAACGTTCGGAGCAGGGTTACCTGGGCCAGCGCATCCAATTCGCCATCGGCCAGATTGGCAAAAAGAGGAACCTTTTTGAGCAACTCCGCGACCACGGTTCACCTCCTGGACAGAGGTCAAAGATCAGAAACGATCCCAGGTCAGAACAACAGGACAGAGACAGACTTTTGGATCATCGCAATAGATACCGAAGCCATTCCGACCAGCGCCATACCCACCGAAAACCCTACCATCAAGACGGCGGCATAGGTCCGCCACTGTTGTCGACCATATTTCTTCCAGAAATAGTACCGAGCAATAAGCGCTCCTATAATCTCGGTGATGAGCAAGTGAGGAATATTTGTCAGGCTTCGCACATATCCAAAGATCAACAAAATGGGCAGTCCGAAAATGGACAACAGAATAAAGGAGATGATCCCCACAATAAACCCGGTCACAATAATCTGGGGCTTCAGGGCCTCGAACAAAATGGGCTTGTCGTCCGAAGTCTGCAAAAATGCCCCGTCGAACGTCGGCACTTTGTCGATTTCAAACAGGTAAACCAGATCCCGCCCCTGTGGGTCCAGGGCACTGGTAATGGCCATCCGTGGATTCGGCGTATCCGCCCAGCCCCCGCCTTCGGTTAACAACACACCGGTTTCCATCCTCACCCCCCGAATCTCGGGTGCCGACGGCAACCCCTGGGCGAGTGCTTCGGAAATATCGGGAGGGCCACGAATCAGCGTTGCGGCCGGGTGCGGCGGTTTTTCATTTTCGGAAAAATTGGTGAAGAAATAAGCCGTTTGAGACCAGGGCCCATGGGTTCTTGCTTCTGGTTCGGCATCCACATCCGCAGAGGCCCTCACACGCCAATACCACCACGAATTATTCGCCAGGTTGGCCGGAATCCACTCCTGCCCTCCCTCCACGGGTTCGATATCACTTCTCATCGTGCTGGTAATCCACACGCATCGCTGCAGGGCCCGAAGCGGCCACATCAATTGCACATACGGATATGCATCTGAAGGAATCGGGGCCAGCTTCCAGATGTAAGTCCAGTACATAAAGCTGGTCGCAAACACCACCGGCACCATGAACACTTCGGCCTTCAAAATACTGGTAAACTTCGTCCCGGTCAGCTCAATCTGACGGAATCGTTCTGCCGCAGCCCCGTAGTTGTCCAGCCCGAAGTCTATAAACCAGATCTCGATGCCCCGAAAACCGCTCAAAAAGATCGTGGCTTCTTTGATGTATGGAATCGTAATATTTTGCCCCACCAGACCGTCCAGCCGAGCATTCACAAACGAGATCAGGGGCGTGTAAATAAAGGCGAATACAAAGAAGAAGACCAGCAGCATATTGGTGACCAGGTGTGGGAACAAGATTTTAGACAACACGATCGTATACAGACTGGCCAGGCAGAACAGCACAATACAAATCCAAATCTTGAAATCGCCCCGGCCAGGTGGTGTCTCCCAACTCCCCTTTTCCGTCTTGTCGACGCGCCCTGAATGCACCCCCGTCCACACCTGATAAAACCCGATCAGGGTGATTGCAAATGTAATCCCGATCCCGAAACTCATCCAGAAATCGATGTGGGTCACAAACTGGGTCTGAATGGTATCCATCCCCATAAACCAGTGGGGCATAAATCCATAATGGTGCAAAATCGGGCTGGCAATGGTGTGGATCATCACCCCGATAAACGACCCCATAATTGCCCAGAACGGCGCCAGGAAACCGGCAAATATCGGTCCCAGATGCAGCGTAAATCCGATCGGTGTTGCAGGCAAAAAGTAGCCCGTATACTGTGTAAAATCTACCCACGGGATGGGAATTAGCTGAACCGGACGCTCCATAAATGCCCCGGTAATAGCCGGCACAGCCACATAAATCAACCCCCACACCACGCCCACCACAGCCCCGATGGAAAACACCCGCCACTGCCAGGTAATATCTCCGCTGCTCTCCTCGGCCAGCGCCATCGCTCCCCGTGCGTTAATGGGTGCAAATGGAAAGGGCAGCCGTTCATAATCCGACGTGATGCGGAACAACACATAACTGGCCGTAAACCAGGCAATCCGGCCCATAATCATGCCCAGCACCAAAAACGTGATGGGCCAGAACCAGTCCGGGTGCAAAAATGTCCGCTCAATCAACGCCGGCGAATCCGTCGGAGGCGCATACCACCAGAGCCGATCGAAAATTTTGGATATGCCAAATTGTACTGCCGCAGGCGACTGAATAAAATACTGGTGCCAGAGCAATCCCTCAAACGCGCCGGACTCCCGGTTGATGAGCGCACTGGTCACATAATACAGCAGGTAAATCTCCTGCCGCTTCAAGGTGGTAAAAGTCCGCTTGGCCAGTTCGATGAACAAAATGATCGTCACCCATTGAGCCGCCGCTCCAATGGACCCACCAATCATCAGCTCCAGATAGATATTTCCCGGCACCATCACGATGGATACAAACAACGCCCCCACAATGGTCTTCACATTGAAGCCATCTTCAAACTGGGTGGGCGTTTCCATCAGATCCCGGTATTCTTCAATTTCCTGGAACTGATTGGACTTCCCTCGTCTCAATAAATTCGCTAATGCCATCTAATTGCCGCTCTCCAAAACTTCTGTTGCCACCTCCCCCTCAAGCATCCGTTGTCCTTTTTCGGTATACCGTGCTTTATCCTCAGGTCCTACCGTCCGCCAGATCAAAAACTGCTTCCGCAGCAGATTCATAAAATTCCGATTCACCCGACGCCAGGAGGCCGCATCTCCACTCAATCGTTCGATGGAGAGCGAAAGCGTAAAAATATTGTGTTCGCCCATCGGGGCCGCCTCAAAACGCACCGTCTGGCTCACGCCCAAATCATAGGGCGCCAGCCAAATCGTTGTATCAATGGTATATCCCTGCCCCCGCTCCATTTCAATCGATCCCAGACTTGCCCCATCCGTATAAAACGTTCCCATCGTCTCGCCCATGTGCGCCTCAAAATAATCCACCAAAAATACCGACAGTCCAAATACATCATTTCCCCCTACCGTAAATGGAAATTCAAAATGCCACTGATCCCCGTCCGGATCGGGCAGTTTCCACCGCCGGGTCACATCCGGCACGGCCATCCTCGAGGCCTGGCGGGCGGGATAGATCGTGGATAAAATCACCACCAGCATCACCAGCGCCGAAGAGATAACGGTTGAAAGCGCCGAGTAATTCAGTGTAAAACCAGACAACCAGCCCTGCCAGAGCAAGAGTTTGGCCACTGCTTGTCCAAGCATATATCCCGACACCGTTCCCAGCACGGCATATACACACGCCTCGGCAATAAACAAAAACGCAATATGCACCGGCGCCAACCCCACCGCCGAATAGATCCCAATTTCTTTAAACCGCTCGTAAACCGACCCCATCATCGTATTCAACACAATCAGAGCTGCCACCAGAATGGGAATAAACAAATTGGCCAAACCTTTGAGAGAAGTATCCCCCATCGAGCTATAAACCGACACGCGAAACCCATCCATCCCATCCGGGATTCCGGCAAACAACACCACCGAAAGCCGCGAGAGATAGTCTTTGACCTGGGCTTCGACATCCACCCCTTTGTGAAACCGCACGGCCACCGACTGCAGCGGACTGCCCACCTCCCGCAACAACTGGTACGGAATAATGACCACATCGTCCGGGTCCAGGTGCTCAAACGGCATAATCTCGACCTCGGGCTCTGCCAACCCCTGCTTCTCGCGGTTTTCCTGCTGGGACATCCGGGAAATCGCCTCGTCATCCGTCAACTTAAAGTCCGCCGGACTCAAAATCTCCCCGTCCAGATCCGGATGTGCCTTCATTTTTGCCGCATCCACCAGTCCAACCACCTTCAACTGCTTCCCGAACACCCGCACATGCTTCCGTCCCAAATCCCCGGGGCCAATATTCAGCAATCCCGCCAGCTTGCCCGGCAAGATGCAGGCAAACTCTCCGGGCTCAAACCACCGCCCGGCACTGAGCAAAGTATCTGCCCGTGTGACCAACGCCTCCTCCGGGGTAACGCCCAGAATACCCAACGCCTTGGTCGATTCCTCGGCTGTTTCAATCGGTATCTTCTTCTGATCCCTGGTCACATACCAGCTTCGAGGCACCACAATAGCCACATCGCTAAAATTCACCCGTGCATAATCATAGGAGGACTCCTCCAGAGGCCCCCAGAATTTGCTGCGCACCAGCAGGCCGGGGTATCCGCCCTCAATATCTACCGGCAGTTGGTGAAATTCTAACGACGATTTGATCGAGGTAAAAGACAACACCGTAAACGTCAACAGCACCAGCGTCACAAATGTCAACCACGTCCGCAATTTCCTGCGCTTCATGTTCGAAATGCCCAGGTGGAACGCCGCCACCGAAGCACTCACCCGTCCCACATCCGTGTCGTGCAACAACACCTCTGAACCTCGAAGCCTACGGATGTTTTCCTGGAACCGGGCAGCCACAATTGAAATTACAAAAATCGACAGAAAAAGAATCACAAAAGCCAACAGAATCACAAACGGATTCGACAACTCAAATGCGGGATGCACCTGGGACAGAAAGATCCAGATGATTAAGAAAATGCCGCTAAACCCTGCAATCTGCCACCGAATATCCGAAGCCGTGAAAATCAACCGCTCCGCAAAAAACGCACACGGAATCACCAGAATCATAAAAAAGATAATGCCCCGAACCACATCGTTTTGCGTGGCCTTCACATCCGGATACGCCCGCGACTCAATCCCCATTCCTGCCCGGGTATGCTTCACAAACAGATCCCACCGCTTGTCCCCCATCGCCTTTTCCGCCTCGTCCAGGTGGAACTTGGCCTGCCGGTGCAAATTCTCCAGCCGCTGGTTTTTAATCGCGTATTTCTGCAATTCCCGCATCCGGGCTTCGTTCAAGGTCCACATGTCCTTGGCCGCCTGAAACGACGTCCGGAGAAACGACCCGTGGGAAACCGTTCGAAACCCTTCGCCCCGCGCCTGTTCTACACTTTCTGCACTCTGGGAATTAAACAGCAGATACCGCACCCCAATCGAGCCCGACCGCATCGCAATCTTCACCCTCTCTCCCGGAATGGAAAACACCACGCCCACCGGTTCGTCAGGTCCAAACCCGATGGCATAGCCATATTCCGGAGGGGCGGTATTGCCCTTGCCATACACACTGATCTGCGACAGCTTGGTCAAATAGCGGGGGTCCACCGTATCGTAAAAGTCTGTTGCGATACACGGAAATAAAATTCGGGTGCGCTTGGAGATCCACCAGTTCATATCGAACTCGCCCCGATAAATCCTGGCCTGCTGGCCGTGGTTGGGCGCATAGGTAATATTTCCGGATGCCGGATCGATATAATACGCCTTCACATCCACCCGTCGCTCTGCAATGCCCGGCATATAAAACTCGCCGTTTTCATCGGCCAGTTCGAAATAAATACGCCGCACGCCTTTTACCGATTTGTCAATTCCCATCCGCAGGGAGGCAATCGCCCCGGCCCTGGGTTTATCGGGCGTGATACTCCGCCTCGGAAACGTCTTTACAAACCCCTTCAGGCCCCGCATTCGATCGTCGGGTTCGAGCTGATAATCTGGAATAAAATCAACCCGGTTCATCCCCAAATCCATCACCCCGGCCAACATACGGATCTGCCCCGTGAGGTTTTGATAATTGATCAACTCCGGCTTGTCCAGCGGCGTATCCACCCGAAACCGGGCGTCGTTCACCGTAATCAACGACAGGGCGGGAGTGCCGGCTTCCAACACCACTTCGCCATCGGTTTTCAGATTCTTCCCCGGGATATACATATCCCAGTTCATCCCACCCTTTGGATTGATCCCGTCCACCAGAGCATCTTTCGGGTCCAGACCAAATCCCTCGGCAATGGCCTGGGCATACCGAGTAAATGTCCTTCCAAACGGCGTGAAAAACCGTTTATAATAAAAATTCCGGGTACTGTTCCACACCCCAATCTCATCCGTCTGACTCGTTAAATCCAGAGAAATCATCAACGGGATTTGAATGGGATCGGTCATCAATGCTGCAAAATGCTTCTCCTTGCGCGAATGGCGGGACAGAAAATCACAGATTCCCCGAAATCCCAAATGATGACCCGAACTGGCCAGAAACAACACCGTGTGCTTTGGCGGATATTTCTTGAAATATCTTGCAAGCTCTATCAATCCCACAATCCCACACGCCATCTCCGCACCAGGAGCCAGAGCCGGCACAACCGACATCGCATCGTAGTAGGCATTGATCACAATAATCTTTTCGCGCAACACCGGATCTGTGCCCGAAATCCACCCCAGAATATTTCTGGTCTCGTTCTTCTCCCAAATCATCTGGGATTTCATCTCAATCTCCAACGTCCCCCTTCCTGCAAGCATCTGTTGTAGCTTCCGCCCCGATGCCTTGTCGATCCAGAACCGCTCTACAGAATTGGGCACCTGCAAAAACTTCTGTTCCGCCTGGGAATAAAACGTCGAGTCCGGCTCAATAAACACCACCTGCTGAGCCCCCAACATCGCTGCATTGAGCCACTTATTCCAGGTGTTAAATTCCATCAACACCACTGCGCCTTCCATATCCAATCCGTTAAACGACTGAAATTTTCCATCCCCGCCATACACCAGCCGGGACCGAATCCCGCCTTGAGGCAACGAAGATGTTTTCACCAGATTGGGCCATATCCCATAGACTGGAAACTGTTCTCCCGTTCCCAATAAGGTTAATGTCCCCCCCTTATCCACGGGGGACGTCACCCCGTAGCTTTCCGTTCCGACCCTTTCCAGGCCCATCTCTTGAAACGTTCGCTCAATAAAATCGGCCGCCGCATCGTGTCCTGGATATCCGGGTACCCGCGAGCGATGCCGTGTAAACTCGGCCATCAGCGCCCGAATCGGTTCTTCCTTCACCGTGTCCAGCACACGGACCATCACCTCGTCGGCCCTCGGCACAGGCGGATCGAACACCTGTTCCGGCGCTTTCAGCCCCAAAATGGCACTCAGCAGCGGATTCACCCGCTCAGGACCCAGAAGCATCGCCAAGCCAATCAGAACAGCCATCCCGGCTGCAGCCATTCTGATGATGCGGCGCTGTAATATCATCTCATCCTCATATCAAAATCCCGGGTTTCAACCCCCCGGTCAGGGCACGAATCGTAAGGGCTTAAACCCCAAAAAACCACAGCATCAACCGTATTTATGCACCCAGTGTCCCCGTTCGGGAAACCAGATAGAATCCAGAATAACCGATAAAAAGACGCCCAGAATATAGCCTACCAGCAACCCGACAAACAACGGTCGAGACTTCCGATACACTGCCGGACCTCCCACTTTCAAAATCACAAATTTGATCAGCCAGGTCGCAAAAATGGAAAAGCTGGTCCGACGCGCCAGATAAGACCCCGAAATGGCCATCCCAACCGGATGCAGCGGCCACCATACAAACCGGTGGCGAAAATAAATCAACCCCGCCGACACCAGGCCGCCCAGCACGAAAAAGACCATTTCCTCCGGATTCTTTTCATAAAAGGGCGGAGCATCTGGCTTTTTAATCGCATTGACCGTGCTCTGAAAATGTCGTTCGGCCGCCCGGGTAATTTCCCATCGATTAAAATTATACGCCCCTTCCGAATACCCCAGACCAATGGTTACAAACATGCACAGCAAGAAACTAAAAACAAATGCCAGCGCAATAGCCCCCATCAACTTCCGGCGTTGACCGGCCACCCCCTCTGCAACCCGCCCGGCATGGGATAGCCCCGGCAAATAAAGTCCTTTAAAATGACCGGTCACCAGAGAAGAAAAACGATAGGCCACCTGGGTCGAAAAGGTTAGCCCCCGGTTGCCATAAAAGGGTGCCACCAATCCCCAGGCACCAAAAGGTACATTGGTAAAAGGCAATCCCGTATCGGCCATGATCTTGGCCATACCCACATAGACAAAAACCACGGCAACCAGCAAAAGAAATCCTTGAACAGGGTCAAAATTCATACGCACCAGCCAGAGATAGAGATAGCCCAGACTGGCAACAAAACCGCCCAGCGCCATTCGATAGGACATCAACTCGTCCCGGTCGTCCACCCGGTCATCCTTTCCCAGTGCCTTCAGCACAACATCTCGCAAATGTCTCCGCGAAACCCAGAACATCGCCACAACCAACACCACAAAAGCCCCCCGGGTCTGCCAGGCATACACCCCGCGATAATAATAGGGAGAAATAGCCCGATACCCCAAATTACTCAGCCATCCCCCTTCCAGAATAAATATCAGGTCGAAAAACCAGATGGAAAACAACACATCCAGACTGGCAAAGTAGGCAAAGAAAATGGTAAAAATGCCCAGATAGCCTCGAATAGGAGGCATTTGCCGGTCGATCCAATACCACCGGGCCCGGTAAATCGGAAATCGGGGAAACCCGGGTAAGAAATAGTTGATACAGTTCCAGGCCAGCATGCCAAAGGCGATGGCAAAACCAATCCAGAACATGCGATTATAAAAGAAGGCGGGCAAAGACCGCTTTCCATCCCCCGGTTGAGAAACCAGATCCAACAACGGAGACATCGCCGGGAATACCAGCCGTTCGTTCTGCACCCACTGTTTTCGAAAAATAGCGGCCACACAGGCCATCATCACGAAAGCAGCCGCCATCACCGTTGTCCACCAGAACATGGGCAGCACCCACACGTCCCAGGGAATTGTGGCACCCTGTGGCAGGCCTTCATAAAACCAGGCGATTGCATTGCCCTCCGCACTTGGAATCAACCAATCGGGCAGATGAGGATGCAAATGTATGTCCCAGGCATTCTCTTCCGTAGCAAAATAATAGGGTGCCGTAATATATCCGATCAAGTACCCCATATTCCCAAAACTCGGAATCATGGCACCCACAAGCCCCATCACCAGAATCGTGTGCCATTCTCTAGAGGACAACATAAATCCCGAATATCGAGACACCAGCGCGAGCACCATCAGCATCACCACCAGCACAATCAGCATCGCCATCGGCACATGGCTATAGGTCATCAACGAGGCATGCAAAATGTAGCACACATAAAGGGCGAGCAGGTCCAGTGCAGCAATCAGGAACAGACCCAAACCCACGGCACGAAGCGTTACGGCCGGCTGGTCCTCCAGATACACATCGCTTTGAAGATTTTGAACAGCCGTTGCCATGAGACTCACATTTTTTCACAGATCATGAAAAAGAAGAAGGAGATCCACCCAAAGACCTCCCAGGAAAACCTGGACCACACACTTCAACAGTCCAAATTCAAGCGTATGGAGTATATGGTGGTGAACTCATTTTGTCAAACAGATTAATCCAACCTCAATTCTGCTGATATCGCCTTATGAAACAGCCGGTTCGGTTAAAAATCCGAAGGCATCTCTCGCACCCTCTGGACGGATGTTATCAAACAGATAAAAGGATCGTTTCCCACCGTCAAATCACCCCTAAAAATGGCGAAACCACCACTTCCCAATCCGCTCGTCTGTTGCGATCACAGAATTTTTAACTGCTTACAAAAACAAAAATACAAAGCCGTTTATATGAATATTTACTTGATAAAAATGTACTTACTAAATTATCCAGCAAAAAATTCCCCAAGGCCAATTCAAAATGGAGCGGTTTCGGGGAAATTATGGTATAAAGCTTGCTTCTTCAAAACGCAGTTTGCCACCCCAAAATTACCGAATCCGGAGGTTGCGATGCAACACCTCATACCATCCCGACAGATCACCTTGAAAATTCATCCACCTCGAAGAAAAGCCTTTCCGTCAAGGATCTTGACTTCAATACAGCAATTTATTAGATTTCTTCACTGCCGATTTGGAGAAGGTCAATCGGTATCGCAAAAGATGGAGGCTCCCTAGCTCAGTCGGTAGAGCAGAGGACTGAAAATCCTTGTGTCGCTGGTTCGATTCCGGCGGGAGCCACCACCTTTTTCGGCTTGCATCTGTGGCTTCCACAGGTGCTTTTTTTGTTTGTGTCTGATTCCGTTTGTCCTTATCATTTTCTATATGTGTTCTTATCATTGTCAAAACTTGTCCTTATCATTGTCGAGAAAAGAACCCAAAACGTGATCTTCGTCACCAAATTTCTAAAAAAAAAGTACATAAATGGTGACTAACGTCACTAATCTTAGGTAGAATTTTTGGTTAACTTTAGATTATCTGCTGCAATCAAGAATAAGACGGTGTCCATCCTTAAAGGAGGTGAAGCCGACGGGCGTTGCACAAAGCATCCAAAGACGGATTCCTCCAACCACTATTCGAAGGGAGCGGAACAATGCGACAACATCCTTTAAAAACACTTTTACTTTCGGCAGCTCTTGCCCTGGGATTGGTCACGTCCACGAGTGCCCAGATGGTGCTCGACCTGGACGTTGCATCCGGTGACCAGGGGGTCCGAGAAGCCAAAGTGAAACCCGGGGATATGAAGCAGATCGAACTGGTCGCCCTGCAAGGCGCCATGGAAATTGAAGGATTTGAAGTCGTTCTGAAATTTGACCATAACAAAGTCCAGTTCAAGGGCTTCACACCCAAAGGCCTGATGACCGGCGCAATAGCCTTACCCATACAAAAACGGGCCGACGGCGTCAAGATCAGCATCGGATTCCTCGGCCGCAAAAGCCCTGGCGACACCGGCACCCTGGGTGAAATTCTAGTCGAACTCAGCAAAGACCTCGGACAGGGTGCCGAGATCGAACTGGTTGAGGGGTCTTACGGTAAAAAGGGAAAGACCACAAGCTTTAATCTGAAGGGCGGCGTCAGATTCATCAATGCAGATGCCCCCGCAGCTCCTAAACAGCAGCCCGGTCAGACCAGCCCGACACCTTCGGCTCTGCCAGGGGCCGTTTCTGCGATGGAAGACATCAATGAACCCAATATCGCAGACGGCAAGGATTTTCAGAAATTGGAAGTTGGTGTCGACCAGGATGCCGTCCACGTTCGGATCAGCACCTATGCCGACTGGTCAATGAGTCCCTTCCAGTCCCTCTATTTTACGGGCGGCGATAAAGGCCAGGTCCATCTCAAACTGAACCAGGGTCGCTTTGAAGCCCTTGGCGAGGCACCGGGTCGACGGGGTTTATTCAACGTCAAACTCTTTAATGGCCAGTCTCAGCAGCAGGGAAACACATACCTCCTGAAATTCCCCTGGTCAGATGTATTTGGTCAGGCCGGCAATGTCGAAGCCTGGGTCTTCTCTCAGGACGGCCGCGACCGCCTGCCAGACGGCCGGGGTAAACTTGCCGTTTCCCATGGGACTCAAATGGCCTCGACAATGCCTTCGTCAGGACAGGGCATGGGACAAGGGATGGGACAGGGACAGGGGATGGGACAAGGACGAGGACAGAGTCAAGGGATGGGTCAAGGACGAGGACAGAGTCAAGGGATGGGACAAGGACAGGGTCAAGGACAGCCCTCTCCTGAATTCATGAAACAAATGTCCGATCAATGGATCAAAAGCAACCAGGCCCGGGATCTCAATCGGGACGGCAAGACCAATGAAGCCGACTTCATGATTTTCTACAATCAAATGAGAGCTCAACGTCAGGGCGGTGGACAGGGTATGGGGCAAGGACAAGGGATGGGCATGGGTCAGCCGATGGGGCAAGGATACCACGGGCAGGGTATGGACCCGGGTGGGCACGGCGGTCCAATGCCTGATCCCGAAGAAATGATTCGACAGTTGCCCACCGGCCTCCAGAGCTTCTACAAACAGACCCTCGAAGTCGAACATAGGTCAGCCAGGGCCCAGATCGAAGCGGAACTCAAATTGATGAGCAGTATCCGGGGAACTCTAGAGGCTACCAAGCGCTACTTGACGCGGGCCACAGAGGCCGAGAAAGTCGAGATCGCAAAAGTGCTCTGGTTTTTCGAAACCCAGGACGAAGACCCCCATGGCAACCCTCCCGGCGGCCACGGACCTCAGGGTGGTCCAGGAATGGGCATGGGACAGGGCGGTCCTCCGGGTCCTGAAATGGCGGATGAAATGGTCCGCAGAATGATCGAACACACCGAACACGAAATGGAACGCCTCAAGCAAGAACTGGCAGAAATGTCTCAGTAAATCCCATCTGCGTCGGGGAAATCAGCCGGGATTAACCCGTTACTCCGACGCAGATTTCTAACCTTCTTTTTAGGAGGAAATCTCATGCGCATCGCACCCCCGAAGTGCGTGTTTGTCATCGCGGTCCTGCTCTGCGGGCTTGTGGTGTCTGTGGCGGCCGATCACCACGAGGCACCGCCATTCCCCACCAATGAAGCGGCAGTCGCTTCGCTGCCGGCCGCTCTACAGCCGGCCTATACAGCGGGCTTAAATGCGGAGGCGGCAGCTGAAGCCATTCACCAGAGCGGCGATCAAGCAGCAATCATAGCAGCCGAACTGGCCATGGAGCAAGCCATCAAGAACGCCCTGGTCCAGACCAAAAATTATGTGGCAACGGCCAGTGCCGAAGACAAAGACAAGATTGCCAAGGTTCTGGAATACTTTGCCCACCAAGACGGGCCTCCCCCGCCAGACGGAATGCCTCCAGGCGCACCAGCAGGTCCGGGCCAACCTCCACCTCCGGGGCCTCCCGCGGGTCCCCCTGACCTGATGCAAATGATTGACATGATGATCCAGGAAGTCGATCAACACATTGCGATGTTGCAATC
>JAPUJS010000558.1 GCA_027296045.1 bacterium
TTTTAACTTCAAAACTCTGTTCTAATCCCATGGCTCGATTTTACATTTACACCTTTCTCGTTTTGCTGGTCGGCTGCAGCAGCGGCCGGCATTTGCTCCCGCCGGAACGCCACGTGTATCCCGATGACAGGCCGATCACCCAACCGGAGGCACGGCATGTTTCACTGGCGCAAGAGATTATCGACAAGAGCTTTGATTATCAGCTCAAGCAGGCCCTCGACCTGCCCCGAATAGGCCGCAAACTGACGGGCCACCCCTACCAGGCGTTGAACGTGGACAACTTCGACCAAGTGCCCAACTCCACCTGGTTTAGCAACCGCAACGGCAAAACCCCCATGTCGCTTGCCGAAATCCGACGCGGCCCGGGTAAAATGGGGGGTCCCGATACCACGGGTACGTGGACCGTGGTGGGTCTCAAGAGTGCGGGCGTCACCCCCGGCCTGACCATTGTTGATTCCAGGGGTCATCGCTATATCATCAAGTTTGATCCGCCGAATTTGGCCGAATTGCCCAGCGGCGCCGAAGTCGTGGGCAGCCGGCTGTTTTACGCCGCCGGATACCATGTGCCCGAAAACGACATTAGCTTTCTCAATCCCAAAATGCTCGTGCCCGGTTCCGATGCTGTTGTGACGGTCGAAACCAACGACAAGCGCCCGCCGGTGAGCAAACGATCGATGATTCAGGCAGATCTGGATGCGCTGCTCCAGAAAGTCAACCCCGGTGGGTCTGCGCGCATTCGAGTGATGGCCAGTCGGTTTTTGCCGGGTGTGCTCATCGGACCCTGGTCCTACACGGGCGTTCGAAAAGATGATGCCAACGATGTCTACGCCCACGAACACCGCCGGGAAATCCGTGGATTGTATGTGATTGCTTCGTGGCTCAACCATGCAGATATGAAAGAAGAAAACACGATGGACGCGTATGATCCCGACCGGCGGATTGTAAAACACTATCTATTTGACTTTGGGGCGTCTATGGGCAGCAACAGCACCCAGGCCAGCGAACCCCGACGTGGGCAGGCCAACCGACTCGACGTCAAAGATTCGTGGATCCGACTGATGACGTTGGGGCTGTATGTACACGACTACGAACGTGCACCCCGAACCATTCGCTCTCCATCGGTGGGATATCTGGAAAACGACCTTTTCGGCCCCAATGACTGGAAGCCGATGTATCCGGTGCCGGCCTTCGAAAACCTGACCAGACGAGACGCTTTCTGGGGCGCTAAGATCGTGACCTCATTTACCGATGCTCAGATCGAAGCGGCGGTTTCAACCGGTAAATTTTCAGACCCGAAGGCGGCCGCCTATCTGGTCGGATTTCTGAAAACTCGACGGGACCGAATTGGCAACTACTGGTTTTCACGTGTCAATGCCCTGGATCGTTTCACAGTGAGCGATCCATCAACGCTGGCTTTTACCGACATGGCAGTCGACCGGAAATATGCTGAAGCGCAACAGACCCGTTATCTGTTTGAAGTGCTGTCGCCCAAAGGGGTGTCGCTGAAGGCGGGCCGTCTGAACGACCCTTACCTGATCCTGGATCCGGGGTGGGAAAAACATGGCCACATTGTTATTTCTCTGCTGCCGCAGCGCCCCAACAGCAAGGCCAAAGCCTGCCTGGTTTATCTGAGCTCGGCACCGGATGGCTGGCAACTGCTGGGGTTGAATCGAATGGATTGAGCAGATCACGCTCAAGGAATAATTATCCCGGGATATATTGGAGTATTCGGGCCGTTTTTTCATAAACGAGGAATCACCAGTGAATTCATCATAACCGAAAGTATCAAGGATTCATACGTAGATCACAAGTGATTAAGTGATTAAGTGATTAAGTGATTAATAAACTAAGGTCTGATTATGACATTCGAATTTTGGTTTATGCTGCCGATCGCTATAATGATTGCCACAATAGCGATGGCTTCCGGTGTAGAAGGGGCAACCTTTTTTACGCCGCTATTCATTCTGGCCTTAGGCCTCTCGCCGGAAATTGCCATTGGCACAGGATTGATTACCGAAGTTTTCGGGTTTGCCAGCGGTCTGTTTGCCTACAGTCGCAAAAGGTTAATTGATTATAAATTGGGAATATCTCTGCTAATCGTCACGATTCCAATGGGTTTGTTCGGTACCTGGGCCGCTGGTTACGTTCCGGCTGATATCCTGAAAACGATCCTGGGAATGGGCTTAATCGCTATTGCCGTCACTTTCCTGCGAACCCCCGAAAAGAAGGAAGTGGAACGCCTGGATGATGCTATAGAGGAAGAGTATGGCGCTGAGGAGGGCGAAACCTGCCTTGTTACGAGGGAAGGCAAAGAAATTTGTTACACGGTCAAGCCCTATTTTTAGTTGAAATAGAAAAGGTATGTTAATCAGCGGCCAAATCGTATTGGACTTTAGGTTGGAGTTTCAATTCTTTGTGTAGGGCGAATCTGAGCATGGGGAGAAATCGGAAGCCCTTGATCCTTCGCAACCGAGGTTCGATATCCAACAAGGCGGTTCCTAACCACCGATAGCGCTGATTAGAATTTTTCCATCGTTTCACATTTCGGGTCAGTTGTCCGACCATGGAGTTGAGGGATTCGATGCAGTTGGTGGTTGTAAAAGAAAGCTTCAATTGTGGCATGAGTCCCAATCGATGCAGGGTGAGCGTTTCTTCGAGGCCTTCTTCGAGGCTTTTAAGGGCAGATTCATTGATCAAGGCCAGTGAGGGTTTGAGCGCATTTAGGGCAGCTTTGGCTTGTGGGTAGGTCTCCTGATTGTAGGCATCCCGAAGGGCATTTTTCACTTCCTCCTGGTTCTGTTTGGGCAAATAGGAGATCACGTTTTCTCGTTTATGCCACTGGCAACGTTGAATGGCAACATAACCATCTAACGCCTTTGTGGTCGCACTATACAAGCCTTTCGAGCCGTCGATCAGACAAAGCAGCCCCTGTTGATACTGCAAGCCCCGATCGATGAGAGAATCGATAAACTGTCGGCAGACCCGTTCGTTTTCGGTGGCTGCTTGGACAAAGCCAAGTGGGATTTTATGTCCATCCATTGTCACGCCCAGGGCAATGATCATCTCTTGGTCTGCAAAGCTTTTTCCATCTATAAACAAAGCTACCAGATCATAGTCTGCCAAAGACCGCTCCTGAAACTGCCTCAGTTTTTCTGCCGAGGCCTTAATAAACCGGCTCGAAACCGTCGAGGAGGACAAACCGAATGCTTCGGGTATCGTCTCTGCACAGGCTTCATAGGAGCGTGTGGATATGCCTTTGAGCATCCGAAGCAGAAGGCCTTCATCCATTCCTCTGGGACGCTGGAACTGGTGGTAGACATCTAAAGACACTTCCTCATTTTTTTCCACATCGCGCACTCTGGGCACCTGAATAGGCACTTTTTGATCGGACAGATACACCGAGCCTTGTTGGCTACCCCATCGACGATTGGAGTTTTTTGTGCCTTTACGACTGTTTTTTGCGCCTGTCAAACGACTCACCTCGTTCTGTAATTCTTCTGCTACGGCTTCTAAACCCAGTGGAATCAAGGCTTGGATCAACTCAATACGCGTATCCAATGCGCTCAAATCTTCCTCAAGGAGAGGGGGGGACGTGAAATTTTCTTTCTCGATAGGCTTGACTTCCGGGACATTCGACGATACTTTTTTCATCACAGGCTCCTTTGGATGAGGATACAGAGTTCTTTTGCCAGAATACTGTATCTAATTTACGATGGAGCCTCTTCTATTTCAACTAAGATAAGGACAATGTCCGTGATTCGCCTGTATTGTGTTAAAAGAGCAGATTGAGCGTACCAGAAAACGGCCCACCCGTCAATTTACAGTATGTCTCTTCCTCAGAGGGAAAGATACCGCTTTGTATCGGTTTACGGCAAGGTGTTTCAAAATAGGATGAAAACACCGAAGGGTTGAACAAGGCCCTCAAAGGTGGTAAAATAGCCCTACAGTTGAAGGACGGCCTATGTATGTGGCAAATTTTTGATCTTGACAAACTATTGAATAAAAGACGTGTCCTCTCTCTCCGCCAGACGCTTCAACGTCAATAACTGCTTCCGCATCATCACCCAGTCTCCATAAGGCAACAGCCGACTCATAAGAAACCCTCGAAATCCTTCTGGATTCCGAACACACAACTTCACCACTAATCGACACCCATCGTCCTTCCCTGGTACAATCAGATAACTCACAGCAATTTCTCCAAACCACCGCCCAATCGTCACATCCTGCCGAGATTGAATGGTCAGGTGCCGGTTCATCTCAAACGCCACAAGTTTAAATATGGTCATCACAATCTGACCAACCTCCAAATGTTCCAATCCCGGTGTCAACACCCCCGGACTTTTCCGTCCAAAATTGTCAATCCAATCGTAGCTATAAGGCGCCACCCGCAACTGACACAACCACCTGAAAACAACAGCGGGCGCCGCTTGAATCTCGACGCCCCGATAATACACCTCATCGACCTGTTCCAAAAGTAGATCGCACGGAAAAGAGAACTGCCGCTCTGACTCTTCCGTACCCCAAACTTTTGCCCACTGTCTCATACCCCTTCTTCCCGTTCGTATCCTTCACACACCCTCACCGGAAGCCTCGGATACTTTTCAAACCGCCCATCGGTCTCCGACTTTTTACACAAATAAAACACCGACCCCTTCTGAGACGCAATCACTTTCACATATCGACACTGTCCACACAAACCAGCGTCCGGCTCACCCATATCCATAAACACCTCAAATCACCAAGCGGCAGTGATGCAGGGCGGTTCCGTGGCCCTCTGTGTGGGCTGGGTTGTGCGATGGGGTTCTGTGCCCCTTCGTGATCCCCCTCACACCGCATACCGCTCCAACACCTCCCGGTCGATCTCAATCCCCAGCCCCGGCGCATCCGGCACTGGCACATCGCCGTCCACCGCCCGAATCGGATTTTTTGCCAGCTCGGTGCGCAACCCGTTCTCGGTCATATCGTATTCAAACAACGACGGAATCGGGTTCAACACCTGTGGCCAATCCGGAATCGTGGCTTGCCAGTGTGCTGTAGCCGCCAGCCGAATATGCCCCCCCCACATATGCGGCAACACCCGCACCCGGTTCACATCGGCCATGGTCGCCACCTTTCGGCATTCCGTAAACCCACCCGCAATACTGATATCGGGCTGCACAATATCCAGCGCCCGATCCTGGATCAGCCGCCGAAACGCCCGCCGGCCGGCCAGCGCTTCGGCCCCCGCAATCCGCATCGGAAGCGCCCGCTTAATCTCCAGATACCCTTCCACATCGTCCGGTACAATCGGCTCTTCATACCAGAACAAATCGCTCTCGGCCATCTTCAGCCCCACATCAATCGCCGTGCCCACATCATACCCGCAGTTTGCATCGACCGCAAACAAAACGTCCGGCCCAATCGCTTCCCGAACCGCCGCGACATTTTTAACATCATACGCCTCTCCAAATCCCACCTTCATCTTGATTGCCCGGAACCCCTGATCCACATAGCCCCTGGCCTCCTCCACAAGCGCCCGGGTGACATCTTCTCGATCTTTGTAAAACAAACCGCTTGCATAAGCCGGAATGCGATCGCGCACTTTTCCGCCCAGCAACTGCCACACCGGTTTCTCCAGCGCCTTTCCCAGAATATCCCACAATGCAATATCCACCCCGCTGATCGCCCGGGGGCTCTCGCCATTTTCGAACAGATCCTGCCAGATCGTCTCCGTGTCAAACGGACTTCGCCCAATCACATGGCGTTCCGCCGATCCCCCCTTCAATTCCCCGCTCCCTTCTCCCCACCCCGTAATCCCGTTATCCGTCACAACCTCCACTACTTGAGCCGATCGAGACGTATTCCACGACGAAGAATTGGCAAACTTCTCCTGGACCGGATATCTCAGTTTGTATTCTTTTAGCGCAACAATTTTCATACATCCTCCTGGGTTTCGAGTTCCGGGTCAGAACTTGCCACAAATCGGCTCCTTGTGGGTTGAGGCCCTTCACTCAGGAAGAAGAGGCATCGGTCAAATCCATCAGACGGTCAAACCGAAAATCGTAAACCAAATCCTTTAATGCGCCAGCCAGAACACCATGGTCGGGCTCAATCTGTTCGAGCAGGAGAGCAATCAGATCTGCATCGGCCCGAGCGGCCGCTTGATTCAGTTCGGCCATCCAATCCGACGGCAATACAGACAGGTCTTCTGACGTCAATTCGCGAGAAGGCTTGGGAGGGGCAGACACCGAATCGCTTTCGTATACAAAACGCACGCCCAGGTGTTCGGCCATCACCGCGAAAATCTCTTCCTCTCGGAAAGGTTTTCGCACAAACTCATCACAACCGGCCGACAGCACCTCTGCCCGCTGTTCTTCAAATGCACTAGCCGTCAAAGCCACAACCACCGTGTCCCGTCCCTGTTCTGTTGCCTTGATACGCCGGGTGGCTTCATACCCGTCCATCACCGGCATCCGCATATCCATCCAGATCAGATGAGGACGCCAGGCCTCCCAGATAGAAAGTGCCTCCTGACCATTCGTCGCTTCCCGAACCTCAAAGCCCATTGGCTGGAGCATCTTACACAACAATTTTCGATTTTCCAACCGGTCTTCAACCACCAAAATCCGGTACACAGACTGACCGGGCTCGATCCCAACCACCCGTTTCGACGGACGGACGTCCACCACCGCATCGGCATCCGACGGTTTCACCCGAATGTCAAACCGAAACGCCGAACCCCGACCCACCTGACTGACCACCACGATTTCTCCCCCCATCAACCGGACAAACTCCTGACTGATGGGCAATCCCAGACCCGTCCCCCCCTGAACCTGCTGACCGGCTGCTGTCTGTACAAAAGCGTCAAACAACACCGCCTGTTCTTCGGACGCGATCCCCGGACCCGTGTCTTCAATTTCAAAATACAAGCGCCCTTCCCCACCTCGAACCCCCAGGGTTACGCTTCCCGTTTCGGTAAACTTGATAGCATTGCCCAATAAATTGATCAACACCTGGCGCAACTTGCCTGCATCGGCACGCACATATTGGGGCACCTCTTCCGGGCGGTTAAAAACCAACTCCAGCCCCTTATCACCTGCCCGCAACAAGAACATCTCCTCCAGGCCGTCCAGCAGAGGATACAGGTCAAAATCGACCTCGTTTAAGGTGGTTTGACCCGCTTCAATTTTAGACATATCCAGCACATCGTTAATCAGCGCCAGCAAATGCTCCCCACTCCGGCCAATCACCGTCAGATTTTCCCGATGTTCCGGGCTCAGATTCGAATCCCGGTTCATCAGTTGGGAAAATCCCAGAATGGCATTCAAAGGGGTGCGCAACTCATGGCTCATATTGGCCAAAAACTGCGACTTGAGCCGGTTGGCTTCCTGGATTTTCCGGTTGGCCGCAGCCAGTTCTTCGGTTTGTTGTTGAAGCTGTCGGTTCGATTCCTGGAGCCGTCGATCCCGCCGAATCACCCGCTGCGTCTGCACCCCGATCGCCACCACCAGCACCCCCATCAGCCCCAAAAACCAGGGCTGCTGCCAGATCGGCGGCACCACATAAAAATGGGCGGTCGCAGGCGTTGGATCTTGGTTGAAATCTCGGTCCCGCGTCTTCACCTCAAACGTGTGATTCCCGCTGGAAAGAGACGAAAAAATCTTGGTGGTTTCAGAAGAAAAAGAAGACCACGGCCCCTCGTCCAAACGCCACGAATAGGCCAACTCACCGTCCGGGGTGGACTGCCACGGGTCGGCACCTTTCCAGACCAGGGTCGTATTCCCCGGCTGGGACACTTCCTCCAACGACACCAGGATTTGTGTTTCGGGCGGCTTCTTTTCCGGTTCATACCGAATGACGCCAGTGGGAGAAGAAATCCAGATAGCACCATCCGCAGAAGCCCGAAGATCCATGCTGGTTCTTAAAAGCGCCTGCGGCAATGCATGGGAAGTCCAGGTTTGGCCGTCAAACCGGCTAATGCCTTTGTCGGTCGTCACCCAAATCGTACGATCGGCCGTCTCCAGGATGGCATTGATCCTGTTGTTGGCCAGTCCGTCGCGCACCCCATACCGAATCCAATCCTCTCCGTTCAAATAATACAAACCATACGCCCGCGTGCCCACCCAGAGCCCGCCGTCCGACGATCCCAGAATGCCGTGTACCCACGAGGTCAATCCCTTTGGCTCTCGAAGGCGCGACCAATCCCGCCCGTCAAATTTATGCAAACCCGTCCCCCCAAACCACAAGATACCATCGGCGCTTTGCCCCATGCCATATACGTAAACCGGCGCGTCAGGTGGAATATGGTGCGTCCAGGTCCCGTCAGACCGATTGAATGCCAGAACTCCCCCAATTTGCCCCTGTCTGGCATCCCGATCTACAGACGCCCCAAACCACAACGTGCCATCCAGAGCCGCCTTTGCCCCCCGCCGGTCGACCTCTGCGGCGAATTTAGGATGTCGTTTAAACATCCACTTTGTACCGTCAAATGTACCGGTGGCCGCCTCCCCCTTGTGGCCGCCTGCTGCCCAGAGCGTACCGTCGCTGGTCACCAGAAGCGCTGTTGGTCTGTCCATCAAACCGTCTTCCACACCATAGCTAAACCACCCGTCCGGGCCAGAACGCACCACGCGGCGCTCTTTATTGAGCAAAAACCAGAGCGAACCATCCGGCGTCTCACACTGATACTGCATATTCTGATACGTTGTCCACCGGGATGTCCCATAATCCAGCCGGGACACTTCCTGTCCCAGACCCGCAATCCACAAAGCCCCGTCAGAAGCCTCTAGAAAAGCGGCAATACGCGTTTTCGAAACAGGCATCTCCGTAGGACCTGCAATCGACCAGGACCATTCCCCCAAACGCTCCTTTGCACGCTCGTCCTCCTTCTGGTTTCGATGGGCCAGCAACTTGCCGTTGTGTCCGCCCAACCACAATGTGCCTTCCTTCGTTTCCAAAATCGCTGTATGGATATTGGTCCCGCCCTGGAGATCTATGAAAATGTGATCCCACTTTTCCCCATCAAACCGGTTTAGCCCGGCCACAGAATGATTGGACACCGTCAAGATTGTCCCGTCCTGCAGTTGCGTGATCCTGGGCCGATCTCCAAGCCCCAACCCGTCCTGTGCGGTATAAATCCGCCAGTCCCCATCCGGGGTCAGTCGCGCAATCTCGCCCCCCCACGAAAGCCCGAACCAGATCCTTCCCGAACGGTCTTCAAAAACATCGGAAACCGAAAACCCGCTGTATTGCCCTGTCGTGTTGGATCGAGAAACCGTCACTTCAAAAGGGTCGGGCCGTCCCGGACGTTTCACCCGCAATCTGACCGGCCCCCCACTTCCCTCCAAAACCAGGTGGGGCAAATCAGGAATGACATCATCCACCTGGATTACATGATCGCCCACCTTCAAACCGGCTGCCTCTCCAGGCCCCCCGGGCACCAGGGCCCAGATCACCATTGGCACTTCGCTCCGAGAGATTCCCAGATACCCACCCTTGGTCACTTTGATGCCCGTGCCCTCCCCCCATATCCGTTTGGGCATCACCGAGTCGGGCACCAGAACCACGCGTACATACGGAACCTGACCGGAAAGGGCAGTGGCCATATCCTGTGTGGTATAAAGCGTTGCACCCGCATCCTCCAGCTTTAACCCGCCCCAGGCCGTTGCCGCCCACAAGGTGCCATCGGCTGCCTCCAAAATCTGATCCATCGGCCAGGTCAGATCCCCTTCGGGTGGGAAAACACGCTCCCAACGGGTCCCATCAAAACGGCTGATCCCCCAATCTGTGCCGGCATATACGCTGCCGTCCCGAGCGACACTGACTACATTCACCGGGGCGCCCAGAAGACCATCTTCCGGGGTATATACCTTCCAGGACAGCCCGTCGTAACGACGCACTCCTTCGTTTGTTCCAAACCACATTGCCCCATCTTTGGCCTCTGCCAAACACCGAAGCCCCAGGCCCTTCAACTCCGGAAAAACCTGCCATCGCCACGACTCCAACACCGGGTTGGGGTATACGGGCCGATATGGCTTCCTGGCCCAGGACGGCACATGGAAAGCCACCAGGACAAACAGGAAGACCCACTTTAAATTGGATAGTTGGAAACGCAATATCCCGATCCTTCGTTACACGTCTTCGGTTAAGACCATCCTATTGTCAAAGAAATGTTACTCAACCCGGTACTTCTTACACGCCTCCAGATCCAGTGTCACACCCAGACCCGGTTCCCGGGGCACCTCAAAATGCCCGTCCTTCACCGAATGCGAATACCCTTCTTTTGTAATCGATCCCTCCCGTAAAAACGGCGCCGAATCGTACGGCAGGGATGCGTTCGCAATGGCCGCGCCCACATGCGCGTCAAACGCCGCCTGGATATCGTAGCCGTGCCCCTCAAACTGCAACCACACCAAACACCCGGCCGCCTCGGCCACCGCCGCCGCCCGCACCGCGGACCCGATCGTACCGCCCACATTCACATAATCGATCCCATCTTGCCGAACGTGGTCCAGAATCAGCTTTGTATCGCTGCTGTGTAGCGCAATCGGAATCCGGCACTTTTTCCGCAACAACCCGTACCACTCCGCCCGCGCCTTGGGCACCGGATCTTCAAAACATTCCACATTCTTAAACTCCCGCAGCGCATCATCAATCTGCACCGTTGTCGCCGGCAGCTCAAAAAGCTGGTTCGGGTCAATACGAATTCGATACTCTTCCCCCGCCACATCCGTCATCGCCTCAACCTGCTCAACCACATCCTGAGGCCGTGCCTTAATCTTGTGTACCCTAAACCCCCGCAACGCCCCCTCCTCCGCATGTCTGGCCGTTTCATCTGGCGGCAGATAAGGCGACCAGTAACACACCGGCACCCGATCTCGATATTTGCCGTTGCCAATCAACCGGTGGGCCGGAACCCCTAAGGCCTTGCCTGCAAGATCCAGCATCGCATGTGCCCACGGCCGCCTCAGCGTAAACAGGTCCATTTCCAACGGATTCTTCCCAACAAAACCCTGCGCCTGTTTCTCAATCTCCTCAATCGACCGGCCGCCCTCCCCAATGCCCACAATCCCTTCATCCGTATGCACCTGAACAATCACATAAGCGTCTTCCTCCTCCGGGGTTGTATCCATAGACGCCCGCCACTGCACCATAGGTTCCTTAAACGAATCCTGCCAGGGAACAAACACCCGCATCGTATCGATCTGAATAATTTTCATACAAACCCTCGTATTTTCCTGCCCACTCTCCGTCGGCCCGCTCCCAAAAATCGGGACCGACTTTGCACTTGACCCTTCCGAAAAAAATCCTCTATATTACCTTAAATTGTGTCAGGCTCGAATGACTCGCCTTCATTCGTGCGATTGTTCACGGCCCACGTGCACGAGCAACATGTCCCTGTTGCTTCCGTGGCATTCTTCGTCACGCGAACGTTTTTCTTTTCATCCGGAGGATTTATGAGCAAGCCGGACATCTACCCCAAACATCTGCACATCACCACAAATGGAACCCATCCGGGCTTTCGCCCTGAACTACAACCGGACCAAAGTCGCACTGATTAAACGCGCCATTGAGAGAGCCGAGGGCAACATCTCGGCCGCCGCCCGGCTCCTGGAAATAGACCGTGCCAAAGTCTACCGCATTTTGAAGCTGGAAAAATAGCGTGATTCGGCGTGAGTATCGCCAGTTGCAGTGAATCAGTTACGATTTTGGAATGTACGTAAATCGCCGGAAGAGGTCAACGCCGATATCGTCCCATCCATTCCCTAAAAACCGTAGGGAAGAAACTCGAAATAGCCTGATCAGAGAATCAGCCTGCCTTACTGTCCATTTCAGATCAAAGTCTCGTGGTAGATCTATTTTCCCTTCGCAGGGAAAATAGATTACTTTAATAAATATTTAATAAATATAAATTTATGTAAAAAGTAATGCAAATATTTTGCATTACTCTGTGCGTGTATGACGCCATTGGGATGTGGGCACAGCACTTTATGGCGAGAAGCGGCCTTTACGCATGAACTGGATCGAAGAAAAACTCTATGCCCTCCTGAATGGGAGCTACCACTTTGGCAGAGCTTCCTGCATCGATCTCTAGTTTCGCTAATTTTTCTTGTGCCATCTGAATTTCATGGCCACAATATGTTGTGGTTGTATGGAGTTCAATCTACTCGGCCACGACCGTCCTAATAATAAGGGCAAAATAGGACACACAAGATATAGTAGTCTTTCAGGAACACCCCAATATCTTGTGCCTTAAATTCAATTAAGCGCTACAAAACTAGCGAAGCTAGAGATCTTACATCTCTTCATCATAATATTGTCTTGTAAATTAGAAATTAATTACTATATTACAAAAATGATCACACGCTCCCTACAGAACCATCTGCAAACTCAGTTGGCGCACTATCCAGCTGTGGCGTTGTTAGGTGCCAGGCAGGTGGGCAAAACCACGCTGGCCAAAACGTTCGGTGGACATTATTACGACCTGGAAAACCCACAAGACCGTCTCCGCCTCGACATCGAATGGGAAGAACGCGTCAACGCTGTGTCTCTGATGATTCTGGATGAAGCCCAGACCATGCCCGAAATCTTCCCTCGTTTGCGTTCTGCTATCGACACGGACCGCGCTCGCAATAGTCGTTTTTTGCTCTTAGGCTCGGTCTCTCCAACGCTCATGACCCAGGTGAGCCAGGCGCTCACCGGTCGCCTGGCCCTTTGCCCCCTCACCCCGTTTCTGGCCCGCGAACTGCCAGCCGAACAATGGGATCCCTTGTGGCACACCGGCGGATATCCAGACGGCGGCATTGTTGACCCTGCACGTTTTCCCAACTGGCAACACAACTACCTCGACCTCATGGCACAGCGCGACCTGCCCAACTGGGGTCTGCCCGCACGCCCCGCAATGACCAGCCGCCTCTTCCGTATGCTAGCCGCCCTGCATGGCCAAATCTGGAACGCTTCCCAGATCGGCAAAAGTCTGGGCTTGAACTACCACACAGTCAACACCTATGTCGACTACTTAGAGCAAGCCTACCTCATAAGACGCCTGCCTGCTTATGCGACCAACATCAAAAAAAGGCTGGTCAAAAGCCCCAAGATCTACTGGCGAGATACGGGGCTGCTGCACGCGCTGCTCGGTTTACACAACGCTGCCGATCTGTATTCACAACCCTGGGTGGGTTTCAGTTGGGAGGGCTGGATCATGGAGCAGATCTTGGGTCACCTACAAAGTCGGGGCGAATCTTTCCAGGCCTTCCACCTGCGCACAAGTGACCAATACGAAATCGACCTGTTGCTCGAATACCGCAACCAACTGTGGGCGTTCGAAATCAAACTGAGCAGTGCGCCGAACACAAACAGCCTGAACAGACTCCGCCACACCGCCGAACAGATCGGCGCTGACCACACCGTGTTAATTAGCCGCACGACCCAACCGATTCAGGGCGACAAGGTCGCCTCGCTCAACTTGGCTACAACACTTGATCTGCTTGAGAACCCTTAGCACATCGAACCAAGGGGCGATGCCGCAATACAGCACCCGAAAATGACGCCTTGCTTGCAAATCAAAAAAGAAGCGTTCTGATATATCAGAAGGATCGTGATGGGTGGCCTTGGGGAATGCCTTTGATTCGCAAGTTGGAACCTGATCTATGGGAAATTCGCATTTCTTTAGGCTCTCGAATCGCACGCGTTCTTTTCACAATGCAAGACAATTTGATCGTCTTATCCCTCCGTCACATTGCAAACGATGGATCGAGCGGCCAGAGCCTTGGGCAAAAGATTGCGGATCGAATTGAGTTGAAGGTATATTCATCAACTTATCTACTGCAACAAATCATCACAACAAAAACGAACAAAATGAAAAAAAACATGGCATTTTTTTTGAAGAAGCTCGAACGGTATTTTTTGACGAAAATGCGGTCGAATTCTTCGACGAAGATCACTCCGATTGGGAGGATCGATTTCGTCTACTTGGCCTGAGTGCCAGATTCAGAATTCTCATGATTTGTCACTGCTTCAGAGAAGAAGACTCCATGATCCACATCATTTCGACACGCAAGGCGCACTCGTCGGGCGTCAAATTTCTCTGATTCACAAATCGGATTGACATCTCAGGCATATTTATGTACTTTACATACTTTATGAGGACTACAATCGACATTCCTGACCACCTCCTTCGTCGCGCAAAGGCTGCAGCCTCCCTCGGCGGGAAGACGCTGAAGGTGTTCGTCACCGAAGCTCTGGAAGCCAAAGTGGCGACAACCGTTGGGCTAGGCGCTTCACCGAGACGAACGACATTGCCCCTCGTACGCTCTAAAGCACCGGGATCTGTGAAGTTGGACGGACAGGCGGTCGCCGAGGCGCTGGAAGCGGAAGACGTCCGTGCACCTGGTTGATGTGAACCTCTGGCTGGCCCTCGTCTTCGAGGCGCACGACCACCACCCGCGAGCGCTGCGATGGTTCAATTCTGCGGAGCCCGACTCGTGTGCGATGTGCCGGTTCGCGCAAAGCGGATTCCTTCGCCTGGCGACCAACCCTGCCGTGTTCGGTGACGAGGCCGTGACGATGTCGCAGGCGTGGGGACTCTATGACGCGTTGCTGACGGACGAGCGTGTGTGCTATTTCCTAGAGCCTCAGGGACTCGAACCCGCCTGGCGCACTTATACCGAAGGTGAGACCCACTCCCCCAAGATATGGTCAGACGCCTACCTGGCTGCCTTTGCTGAAGCTTCTGGGATCGGTATGGTAAGCTTCGATAAGGGCTTCCGGAAGTTCGATGGCCTGGTGCTGACGATCCCTGTGTAGCTCAAAAAAATTTGGCGGCGATGCCGACATCCCTCGCGGCTGCTCAATGTAAAAAAGTATAGTCAAAAAAACCGCCCTGCTCCCAAATGGGAACCGGGCGGTTTCAGTTGATGCAGGTGGTGCGGTAGCCGCGCTATTGACCTGGGGGTGTTTCGCCTTCCGTAATGCTCACGTTGCGCAGTCCGCCCTGGAAGTATCGTTGCGTACCCTGAAAGCTTCCCAGGATCAAGCTCCCACCGGCAAGCGTGACATCCTTGTCGGCTGTGAAGGTGAGCAGAAGCTGACCGTTTTCGTAGAGCTTGCAGACGCTCCCGTCGTACGTCACCGTGATCTGGGTCCAGGATCCGTAGGTCCAAGTGCCTTGGATGGCGGCTTCGGAGTACGAGGCCCCGTCGCCGATCGAGACATACCACTGTCCCTCGATGCCAACTTCGAGCCGAAAGGGGGCGTTCCAGACGTGTTCGACGGCACCGAGTTCGATCACGTGCTGCCACTGTGACGACGCGTCGACGCGCACTTCGGCAGAGACGGTGAAGGATGCCGGCAGCGTGCCGATGGCGACCGTAGAAGAGGTATTGCCGTCGAATTCGACCGGATCTGTAGAGGCGTAGGCCAGTGTTGCCGGCACGCCGGGATCTTCAGTTTGGGCAAATGAACCTTGTAACTGGATGCCTTGTCGTTCCAGCCTATATTCTTCAATAGGAGAGAAGATCCCATATCTTCAACCCTTATTGTTGTCATTTCTCCGCGATGTTCCGTGTCTTCAAAGAGCTCTATTGCAGAGCCCGCGCAAGACCCGTGGAACTCGACGTGGATCAACTTGTCGTTCCAATCGATGACGCTCCATCTACCAGGACCATCCAATTTTTTGGACATGTAATTCCATAGATCTTCTGCACTGTATATCGTTCTCACTAAACAATTTACGCCAGGCGATCCGTAGTCCGGCTTGTCGGACTTTGCGCTTTTTTAGTGCAGGAATTTATTCCGGCACGATGCCCGGACGGTTGCCCGATTATTTAATCAATCTTCATTATTTCCACGTGAGAAGATGATCGATTTTGTTATGTCCTGAATCTGTTATTTGTCATTCGCAGCGAAGCGAGTCAACGAGACTCGTACTGACTTTGGGAGTAGGGCTGGGTTCACTGGCCACCAAAATTCAACGACCAGCTGCTTTCAACGCGCCATCAACGAGTTTGTCCAAACCATCCCCTACGGGAAGCGAACCCACGTAATGCCCATTAATGAAAAAGGTCGGCGTAGACGTAATGCCCAGCGCCTTGCCCGCTGCAATATCGGCTGCTACAATGCGCTGCCCTTCGGCCAAATGCGCATCCAACACGGCCATATCCACACCCGCCTCTTCGGCCAGGCGGCGCACGTCGCTGGGCGTCAAATTTCTCTGGTTCACAAATAGAACATCTACCAATTCCCAAAACTTACCTTGCTCCTGTACACTGGCTGCCATCTCAGCGGCATACCGCGCATGTTTGTGCAGATGCTCCACAGGAAAGTGTCTGAAAACAATGCGCACATCATCGGGCCGTCTCTTGGCCAGCGCCTCCACCGCACGGTGCGCACGAGCACAATAATTGCACTCCAAATCGGAAAACACCACAACCGTCACCGGTGCATCGGCAGAACCCAACTCGGGCCCACCATTTGCATTTGCATCCGTCAAAATCTTCTCGGATGCTGGCGAGTGAAATTCAGTGCCGTATTTTTCCCGCAATTTTGCAATATAAGCTCTCAGCGCGGATTCGCTTTTCCGCCGCCCCAACTCATTTCGAATATTCCCCTCGACAGAAGCCTTTGTTGTATGGGGTGCCAAACGTCCCTTAATCTCTTCCCAGCGCCGATCCACCTCCTCCTGGCTAATCTGAATGGTGCTGTGAACATCCTGCCTCACCAAATCCCGCATATCCATCCCTCTTTCTTGAGCCTCTGTCTCAAGCACCTGTCGATCCAACCACTCAGCGCGGTATTCATCCTTCACTTTTTGAAGCCGCAACCGAATGCCCGCATCCATCTCTGTTAGAGAAATCTCGCGCTCGCCAATGTGTGCCACAATTTCAACGGGCGGGGTTTTTGCATCCAACACAACGCGATTCACCCCTGCTTGCAACGGAACAAACACAAACACGGGCAGCACCAACGCGAGCACCACAGGAATACCCTCACGCACGGTAGGCATCGCGCCAAAAAAAGGACGCAAACTGCCCCGGCGAACACGATCCGTCCACGACACAATCAAAATGCCAAACATCAATCCTGCAGAAACCAGACAGAAAGGACACCACGCATGAACAATTGCGGCCTGAACATAAATCAGAAACAGCGTGGGCAAACTCCCGACCAGAGCCAACAAAGAAATGCCCCGCACAGAAGCATCCCGCTCAACAGCCCGCCATGCCAAAAGCATCGTGGCCGCATAAAAACCCAACCCCAAAACCGAAAGCGGCACACCACACACACTTGCATAGTCACTTGTCAACACAGCACCACAACCTGAACCAGCCCCGCAGGCTGCGGAACCAAACACGTGCGTATAGGACAAATAGGCGGCATCCAGCATACCGAGCAGCGAAAACAACAAAAGAACAAGTGGTGTAAACATAGAATGACCTGCGTGAATAAATGAATGAATGTGGTTTCTCTTAACATTGTTGAAGCATGATAAGGCATGAGTTTGTTGTAAGGGATAAAAACTGCGCGGCTCCCAAATGGAAGCCGCACAATTGTCATTAACATGGCGTCCTTGAGCCGTTCACAGTTTAAAGACGCACAGTCCCCACAACCGGGGCCGGGCGTCTTCCCGATTCCACACGGCACAGGAATGTCGAACGTACTCTGAGGTCTACCGGTCGGCGACCAGTCCTACAACCTCAGCATCGCTCAGCGCTCGGTCGTAGATGCGGAAATCGTCGTTGTCGCAAGACCCGTGCCATTCAATTCATAATTCGCATAATATATTCAAAAACAATATCTTAGTTTAAAATTGAACAACTGTTGATGTGAAACTAATTATTTATATACAACCATATGTTCATATATAAACGTATAGCGTTCATTGTGCGATCATCCGAGTGCAGGGTACGGAGGCCGCTTTATGAACGCATTA
>JAPUJS010000559.1 GCA_027296045.1 bacterium
CCCTCGACCAATTCCTTCAGAGCCTCCCGGACCGGCCGGTCGTTCTCCACAATCAGGATCGTATTCTTCTCTCGAATGTCTTCCGTCACCATACGCTCTCCCAGAGTTTAGACTCAGACCGACGTCACAGGCAGAAACACCCTGAAACAGGCCCCTTCACCCTCGCTGGATGTTAGAAGGACGTTGCCATCCCACTCGCCTACAATGGTCCGGGCGATGGAGAGCCCCAGCCCCGTCCCCTTTCCCTCCTCCTTGGTCGTAAAAAAAGCCTCGAAGAGCTGGGACATATGCGATTCGGAAATACCCGGTCCATTGTCCCGAACCTCGGCAAACACATAGTCGCGCCCCAGGGCTTCCGCGTCCATTTCAACGGCCAGAGTGTGGGCCTGCCCCCTGGCATCGGCCTGTTCGATGGCCGACTGGATGGTCGCCCTGCCCGCATTCAGCCAGACCGTCCCACTGATCCCTTCCATCGCATCTCCAGCATTCATAATCAGGTTCACCAGGACTTGCTCAATCTGGCGCCCATCGACCAGAACTTGGGGCAGGTCCTCTGCTACCTCCAGTTCGATTACTATATCCCGAACAATGGGCTTTACAAACTCCTCCACGTCGACCAGGAGGTGGTTCATATTCACATGGGAGGCCTCTCCGCGCTGGTTGCGGGAAAACCGGAGCACATTCTCCGTCAAGCTTCTCAAGTACTCGCTCGACTCCTCCAGGATCTTCAGGTTTCGCTCGGCCAAGTCGGGCTGCATCCGCATTAGCTGCACCCGGGCAATGATCACCGTGAGCGGGTTTCTGATCTCGTGCACAATCGCAGCGGCCATTTCTCCCATGGCCGCCAGCCGCTCCGAGCGGATCAGCATCTGCTGGGCCTCCTGGAGTTTGAGATGCGCCTTTTCCAGCTCCTCTAAACGCACCTCCAGTTCGTGATTCCGTTCCCGCAACTCCTGGTAGGCAATATCCCGTTCGCGCTCAAAGGTAGTCAGCTGTTCTTCCAGGTGCAGGTAGGTCCCTTCCAGTTCGTCCAGGAGTGAAGCCTTGTCCTGTTCCAGCGCCTCAATGCGTGCGTACAGTGCGGCAATCTCCGCCTTGTCCATATACACCCGATCTCCCTATACAATGCCCTGAGCAGCCTGATTCGATCCTAATTTAGGATATCCGAAACAGCGGGTCAAGCGCAAACTCCGAAGCCTCCTGGCCCGAAAAAGAAGCTTATGTCGGGCTCAGGCCAACGCCACATCCCGCAGGGCCTCCGCTTCTCCCTTCAGGTCTTCTGCAATCTTTGCATCGTCTCTGGCGTCGACCTCCAGGAAAAACGTCATCGAACGGTCCGCCTCCTCGGCAGCCGCTTCCAGGTCGCCCTCTTCCTTGAGCATCCGGGCGAATTCCAGGTGTGCGGAACCTGCGTAATAGGGGTTCTTCAGGGTGTCGTAAACTTCAATGCTCTTTTTAAAGAAAGACCGGGCCTCGTCCCACTTTCGCTCCACCTTTGCCACCTGTCCGAGGGTCTTGAACACGTCTGCCATCCACAGCTGGTCGTTCACCTTCTGGAAGATCTCCAGCGCCTTCAAACAGGCCCGTTTGCTCTCCCTCAGATCCGAGGTAGCCAGAAAGACCTCCGCCAGATTGAGATGGCACTCGGCCTCCTGGAAGATGTTGTGGGTCTTTGTCACAATCGCCAGCCCCTTCTCGTAAGCCGCCTGTGCCTGGTCCCACACGCCCTGATCTGCCCGCAGTTTTCCCTCGTTGATCCAGAGCTTGGCAAGATGCGACCAATCCTTGAGGGTTTCGTAAATGGGCCGGCTCTGCTTGAAATACTCAAGGGCCCGGTCGGGCTCGCCCCGGATGGCGGCCATAATGCCCGAATTCATGAGAATTGTAGCAATCTGGCGCTGGGCTTTGGCCTGCCGGGCAATGCGCAGGGCCCGCGAGTAGTAGGACTGAACCCGAGACCAGTTTCCCTGCTCGAAGGGAATGTTGGCCGCCTGCACGAGCACCTCGCCCAGGGCCGCCTGGTCGCCCGCCTTGCGGTAGTTCTCGATGCTCTTGCGGTAGCGCTCGGTCGCCAGGTCGAAATCGCCCCCCCGAAAGTGCAACGCGCCGATCTGCTGCTGGATCCGGGCCGACATCCGGTCGTTGCGCCCCTGTCCGGCCAGTTTTTCTGCCTCCTCCAGGTGACTCAACGCAGCCGAGGAATCGCCCAGCCGGTCATAGGTGTGGCCCAGTTTGTAAAGCACGGTCGGCCGGTTGGCCTCGATCCCGGACTCTGACATGGCCTCCAGAGCCCACCGGTAGTAGTCCCGTGCCTCTCGGAAGGCAAATAGGTACTCGGCCCGTTCGGCTGCCTGGACCAGGTAGGGCAGAGCCTTGTCGAAGGCGTGGCCCTGGAAGAAGTGCATGGCCAGATCGGACGTGTGCTTCTTTCCCGTCTCCTCTTTCTGCAGATAAGTGCCGTAGGCGAGGTGATACTCGCGTCTCAGCCCCGGTGTAATCTCTTCGTAGAGCACCTCGCGAATCTTGGCGTGGGTGAAGGCGTAGGCCTCGCCCACAGACCGGACGAGCCGGTGGGCGCGTTCCAGCCGGTTCAGACTCTTGAGCACCCCGACGCGCCCCTCTTCCATAATGCTCGAAAGTGCCTCGGCAGTAAAGTACTCGCCGGCCACCGCCGCTCCTTGCAGCAACTCCCGCTGGTCTTCCGCCAGCCGCTCGATCCGGCGCGCCACCACGTCGTAGACTCGGTCGGGGAGGTCCCCGTGTGTGATCTCGCGCTTCTCGCGCCACACCCCCCGCCGCTCGAAAATCACCTCTTCGTCCCGCAGGAGCTGAAGCACCTCGATCACAAAAAACGGGTTCCCACCCGTCTCCCGATAGAGCGACCCCATAAAATCGCCCGAAAACCGCGACCGGGGGAAAATCGCCCGCACCATTTGCCGCATGTCTCCAGCCCCCAGGCCCTCCAGAGTGATGCGCTCAAACACCGCTTCCCGGCTCATCCGCTGCATCGTGTCCACCAGCGGGTGCGACACCCCATCGGCGTCCGGCAGCAAATCCTCGGTGCGGTAGGTTCCCAGGATCAGCAGCCGGTGCTCCCGGGCGCTGCGTGCCAGGTAGTGCAGCATCTGCAGGCTGCCGCTGTCTGCCCACTGCAAGTCATCTAAAAACAACACCACCGGCCCAGTCCGGGACAAAAACAGCAGCACCTGCATCACCGCCTCAAACAGCCGCTCCTTCGACGAGGCCACCGCCACTTCCTCCTGGGGGGACATCTGGATCGTGAAGCGCTGCGTCCGGACGGCCGTCATCAACTGCGACGCCAGCCCCTCCAGCTCCGGCGCTTCCCTGCGAATAAAGGCCATCACCTCTCCGCGCCCGGCCTCGTCCTGCACATCCAGACCCTGACCCAGGGCCTCGATAAAGGGCCTATAAGGCTCCGGTCCTTCGCTGTAAAGGCACGACCCCTGGAGGAGCAGAGCCCCCTTCTGCCGGGCGTACGTCATCGCCTCCCAGCTCAACCGCGTCTTCCCGATACCGGCCTCGCCGCCAACCAGCACCGTCTCGCCCCGTTCCTGGTCCAGGCCGTCTACAACCGCCTTCAAAGTCTTCAACTCCGCCTCACGGCCCACCAGCGGACAATCGAACCGCACCCCCTCCTCTTCCGGGGCAAGCGCTTCCGGCCCGGGCAGAACGTCCGGCGCCTCGGCCTCCTCCTCGGCCTCCTCTTCTCGCCCTTCCAGCAGGGCCTCGATGGCCTCCCGCATCTCCGTAGCGGAAGCCCATCGCTCGTCTGGGGACTTGCCCATCGCCCGGAGGATGATTTTCTCCACCGCCACCGGCAGTTCCTTGGCCCACTGGCCCGGCGGCGTGGGTTCCTCTTCCATATGTTTATAAATCACCGTCACCGGGTTCGGGCCCGTGAACGGCAATTGACCGGTAAACAACTCATACATCAAAATGCCCACCGAGTAGAGATCCGTTCGGCCGTCCAGTTGGTCTCCCATAATCTGTTCTGGGGCCATAAACTCGGGCGTGCCCATCGTCTCGCCCGCCTGTGTGAGCGTGTGGGCCGCCGAAAACCGGGCAATCCCGAAATCCAGCAACTTGATCCGCCCGTCGGGGTGGACCCACACGTTGTCGGGCTTGATGTCCCGGTGCAGCAGCCCTTTTTCGTGGGCCACCTCCAGGCCCCGGCAGATCTGGGCCGACATCTCCAGCCCCTCGCGCCAGTCAGTCTGGTGCCGCTCCTTGAGCCACTCGCGCAGAGACGCCCCGGGAAGCAGCTCCATCACAAAGAAATAGGCCCCGTCGTGCTCCCCGATGTCGTGAATGGTCACCACGTTGGGATGCACGAGCCCTGCGGCCGCTCGGGCTTCCCGGTAGAAACGCTCCACATCGGTGTGCGTGGGGGTCGCATCGGTCGAGAGGAACTTGATAGCCACCTCCCGGTCCAGTGCCTCGTCGTAGGCCCGGTAGATCGTACCCATCGCCCCCCGTCCGATCAGTTCTTGGATCTCGTAGTGCTCTTTGACCTTCTGTCCAATCATAGCCCGGGTCCAGAACTGCCGGTGATAAGGTTAGTACATGCGTATAGGACAAACACCTGTGTCCATAAAAATAACGCCGTAACAATAGAATGGCAAGATAATACCATGCAATATCTATACCAGGATGTATCCACCCTTTGAGGTCTAAAAATCCGGCCAGAAAGCGAGAAAAGCGGCCATTGAGGCCGCCAAATAACGATTCTTCGCAGCCTTCGAGGTGTCCCCTTCCCCTTCTGACGCATATCTACCACCCAGATCAGAAAAAGGTGGCCCCTTCGGGCCGCCTGAAAGCGATATTTCTGTTCCCATCTGCATCCATCATTCTGCCAGCAGGTCCTCCACAATAGCCAGCAGGTCCTGCACCAGAAACGGCTTGGCCAGAGACCGGTTGGCCCCCGCTTTCTCCGCCTCCGGCAGCATCGAGTCCGATTGGGCGGCAATCGCCAGGATCTTCGCCCCAGGATGGTCCCGCCGGATCTCCTCGATGACCTCTAGCCCCCCTTTTACGGGCATCAAGATATCGATGATCGTCAGATCGGGTGGGGCGCTGCGAAAAGCCGCCAACCCAGCCTCTCCGTCCGGCGCTTCTGCCACTTCGTGCCCGGTGCCCTCCAGCAGATTCCGGAACAGGTCCCGCACTATTTTTTCGTCGTCGATCACCAGGATATGTGCCATATAAATCTCCTCAACGGTTGCGACTGGGCGCCATCCTCTCCGCTTTGGTGCCCGATCAGCCCCACCCGTCAATCTGTGTTATGCGCATAAAAAACAAACAACTCAACAGGAAGGCAACCTAAAAAAACCCGGCATCTCCGCCGGGCTTGCTGCCATCATTCGGGTTGTAGAATACCACCCTACGCTGCGAGAGTCCCGATCAGTCGCTCGACCTCGGCCGCGTCTCCTTCCGCCCCCAGGTCCCGAAACGCGGAAAGGGCCGCCTCAAGGATTTCCCGGGCCTGGGTGGTCTGACACCGGACCGCCTGCATCTTGCCCAGGTCCCGGCGGGCCTCGGCCGCCCCCGAACCCGCTCAGGCCTTCCCCTCGGCCCGCCTATCGTGGAGCGCCACGCCCCGGTTTACGGTGTGCCGCACATCATCCAGAGGCATAACCGGTTTGCTGAGCTGGAAGTCGAAAATAGACAGCCTGGGGTCGTCCTCTTCCAGGTTCCACCCGGTTATCAGCACCAGGGCCACCTCGGGGTCTGCCCGCCGCATCTCCGCCGCCACCAAATCTCCCGACATCCCGGGCATGCCCAGGTCCAGCACGACCACGTCGTATCGCCCCGGCGCAAACCGATCCAGAGCTTTCGGGCCGTCCGGGGCCGTATCGACCTCGTGATCCTGCTCCAGCACGCTTTGCACCAGGTCGCGGACGTTCCCGTCGTCATCCACAACCAGGACCCTTGCGGGGCGCTTTGGGGGGATGTCTACGACCGCTTCTTTTTCGACGGTTTCGGGACCCGTCCAGGCGGGCAATCGGGCGACAAAAGCCGTACCTTCACCGGCTGTGGTCTCCACCTCGATGATGCCTCCCCACCGGGTGATGGTGCCGTGGACTACGGAAAGGCCCAGCCCCGAACCCACGTCCCCCTTGGTGCTAAAAAAGGGCTCGAAGACCCGCCGCTTCGTCTCCTGGTCCATCCCAATGCCGGTATCTTGCACGGTCAGCCGGACGCCGTCTGCCACTGCCTGTGTGCGAACCGTGATCCGGCCCCCTTCGGGCACGGCGTCTATGGCATTGAACAGCAGGTTGATTACAACGTCGCCCAACCCGTCCTGCGTACCGCCGATGGCGGGAACCTGCTCCAGTTCGGTCACCACCTCAATGGAAATCCCCTTGACCTCCGATTCATCCTTCCACCGGGGCCGGGTCGTCTCCACGGCCTCCTGGACCACGCTGTTGACATCCACAGCGCCGATCTCCTCTTCTCCGGTGTGCAAAGACTGGTTCAAGCGGGTCACCAGATGCTTCGCCCGCAGAGCGCTATCCACAATGCGGTCTGCATAATCGACGATTTCTGGGTCGGAGGCCACCGCCTGGATAATCTGCGCGAAACCGAGCACCCCGACCAGGATATTGTTAAAATTGTGGGCCACGCCCTCCGACATCTTCCCGAGTGCCCGCAGGCGCTCCAGACGGATCAGGTACTGCTCCATCCGCTTGCGCTCGGCAATTTCGTGCTGAAGCTGCTCGTTGGCGGCTTCCAACTCGGCCGTACGCGCTGCAATCTGGTCTTCAAGTGTGGCCTTTCGCTTCACATTATTTTTCCCCCACCCGGGTGTCGTGAAGTTCCACCGCCCGGGCCATCACGTTGCGAATCTTGTTCAGAGGCACGAAAGGCTTTTGGATGTAGAAATCGAAGGGGGGCAACCTCTGGTCGTCTTCCTTTAACAAATAGCCGGTAATCAGCACGATGACCAGAGACGGGTCTACCGCTCGCATCTGTTTGGCCACCTCGTCGCCCGTCAGTCCGGGCATTTCCAGATCGACCAGGGCCACATCGTAGACCCCGGGTTCGAACTGCTTAAGGGCATCCCTTCCGTCCTGCAGAACCTCCAGATCGTGGTCTCGCCCCAGCAAATAGGTCAGCAGGGCTCGCACAGACTGTTCGTCGTCCACCGCCAGCACACGCGCCCGGCGCACCTCCTGCACCTCGATCCCTTTTTCCATCTCGATTTTGGGGTCCTGCCACGCCGGAAGCCAGACCTCAAAGGAGGACCCCTCCCCGGGCGCACTCGTCACCTGGATGGTGCCGCCCCATTGGGTCACAATGCCGTGCACGGCCGATAGCCCCAGCCCGGTGACCGCTTCCCGCTCTGTCTTGGTGGAAAAAAACGGTTCGAACACCCGCCTTTGCGTTTCCTCATCCATCCCAACACCCGTATCGCGCAACACCAACTGGACGCCGTTTCCATCGGGGTGCAGCCCCACCGTAATCGTGCCGCCGTCGGGCAGGGCATCGACCGCATTGAACATCAAATGGGTAAGAATATCGTATAACCCGGCCTGAGTCCCTTCCACCGACGGCACATCCTCCAGTTCGAGCACCACATCGATTGCACCCCCGTGCGCTTCCAGCCGGGAGCATACCAATTGCAGGATCTCTTCCACCATCGCCCGCACCGGCACCGGCACCAGGGGGTCCGTCGATTTTTCCGACGAGGTCCGATTGAGACGCTTCACCAGCTCCCGCCCCCGAATTGCGGCATCGTAAATCGTATCGACCACTCGAAGGACCTCTGCATCGTTGATCTGGTCTTTCAGCAATTCCGCCGGACCCAAAATGCCCGTGAGGATGTTGTTCAGGCTATTGCTGACACCGGCAGACATCTCGCCCAGCGCCTGCAGGCGTTCCCCTTCCACCCGCTGCCGCTCGGTCTGTTTCAATTCGGCTTCCGAGACTTGCAGCTCTGCCACCCGCCCGCGCAGCCTCAGAAGTTCCTGGACGAGTTCGTCTCGGGTCTTATACTCGTCTATCACTTTATCTCCCACTTCTTCGGATGGAAACCCCGGCTTATTGCCATATAATATATAGAAAATCGGGCGAATGTTCACAAAAAAACGGAATCTTCCCCCAAAAAAAAGCGGCCCTCACGGGCCGCCTGAAAGCGATTGGGTTCAGGTTCATCCGGGTTTTGGATTTACCTGCCTCCGCCGAGGGAATAGCGTGAGAACCCGGGGACCTTTATGGTCAGAACGATGACCTTTGCCCCCTCCTTTTCGTAGCTGACTTTAACCATATCCACTGTGCCGCCGTGGGCGTGATAGGCATTTTTCACCTCGGGAAGATTGTTGCCCTGCAGTACAAGCTCCAGCACCACACTCGGCCTGAACACCTGGCCTTCGGGCGTGAACTCGACCGACACATCGTCCATAGTCGTACCCGAAGTCACTGCCATCGTAATCTCCACCGGTGCATCAATCGACCCCTTGGCCACTGTGAATATCGCGCTTTTCACCTGGACCTGATTTTTCTTGGCATATCTCTCAAAGGAGACTTGCAATTGGCCCTTCTTATTAGGTTTAAATTGTCCCGACGCCTGCTTCTTGGGTTCGAATTGTCCCGACGCCTGCTCGGTCTTAAGCCCCTTGGCTCCCTTGGCTCGCTTGCTCGCCCGGGGGAGGGTCTGTGCGTCATCCTGAGTCGAGAATGAAAGGATGAACGGTGCGTTTGCCTGCATCCCGGCCGGCGCTTCGGGCGCCAGGGAAGAGCGAGTCAGGTCTGTGCCGCATCCTATGAAAAGGGCGACACCCGCGATGACCGTCATCGCGCAAAGCGTCCGTAAAGTGGTCATCGTGCGTGTCATGGTGTTCCTCCCGGGAAGAGAATTGGTTGTGTGTTCGTGTTTGATTTCGGTTGCCGGTGTGGGATCGTTAGCGTTGAACATTCGGCTGCCTCCCGAGTGTGTGAAGTGTGTGATCGTGTGTTCGCCCGTTTCAGAGCGCAACCGGTGTGCCAGGAGTGCACCCCCGACGACCGAAATATCATCAAACCAATAGTAAAATATTGTTTATAAATGAAATATAATTTATCAAAAATCGCAGAAAAGTACTTTGTCTTCAGCCCGAGCTCGATGCAGGTTCTGAATCGTGCAATATAGCACACCTGTTTTCTGTGCCCATGTGAAATTGCCCATATGGCTTGGAGACATGATGGAAGTATATCGATTATAAAATATTGTTTTATATTTATTTATATCTATATTCAGTTGATGCAGAGAAAGTATTTCCAGGGTGTGTGATATCACACGTTTCAATTTCCACACTTGCGATTCTCAAAATATTCATTGAATAACTAATTGTTAAAATATGACTTAAAAAAAACGGTGCCGAGAGTATCAGCTCCGTGTGTCAGGATACAGGTCCATTCGGTGTGTGATATCACACATACACAGAAAAACCCCGGAGCAGTTACTCCGGGGCCAATTGTTGTAGAACCTCACGCCGGGACGATCATTCGATCAGCAGGTCCTCCATCTTATGCCTTGTCTTCAACCCGGGCGTCTCGAAGCGCGCCGGCTCTTGTCCACATCTGCCATCGTATCTGCCTGTAGATTACTTCTGGGAAAAATCAATGTCGTGCTTCTGCATCCGATATCGCAACGCATATCGGCTGATGTGCAGCAGCCTGGCGGCCCCAGAGATATTTCCTTCTGTGAATTCCAGGGCCGCCTCGATAACCTGCCGTTCCAGATCCTCCAGAGGGATCCCCCACTTGGGAAACACAATGTGGATCAACCCCTCCGGGGTCACCTCAATGGGTGCAGACTGGGGTTCCTCGGGCCTCATATCCCGCCGTTCAATCGACAGATCCAACGCCTCAATCCTCGAACCGCTCGTCAGCAGAACCGCCCGCTCGATCACATTTCTGAGTTCCCGAACATTTCCCGGCCACGAGTAGGTCTTCACCAGCCCTTCGGCATCTGGAGACAATTCTCTGACCGATACCTTGTGTTGCTGGCTGAACTCGCCCAGGAAGTGTCGAGACAGCAACAGGACGTCATCCCCGCGATCTCTGAGCGGAGGCAGCTCAATTGGGATCACATTCAAACGATAATACAGGTCTTCACGAAACGCCCCGGCGGCCATGGCCTTTTCCAGATCCGTATTGGTTGCTGCCAAAAAATGCACATGGGCATGCAGCTCTTCTGTTCCGCCCAGCCTCCGAAACTTGCGGGTCTCCAGAAGCGTCAGAAGCTTACTCTGCAAATCCAGAGGCATCAATCCGATCTCGTCCAGCAACAATGTGCCACCGGCGGCCACCTCAATCAGGCCCGCCTTTTGCGTTCTTGCATCTGTAAATGCGCCTCTTTCGTGGCCAAACAGCTCGTCCTCCAGTAGGTTCCCGGGAATAGAAGCACAGTTGATCGAGACAAACGGTTTCTCTTTCCCTCCTGCGCCCGGCCCGCTGTTGAGGTGGATGGCCCGTGCAATCTCCTCCTTACCCGTGCCGCTCTCTCCGGTAAGCAGGATGGTTGCAGACGTCTTCGAGATCCTGCGAACGATCTCGAGAACCCGATGCATCGCAGGGCTTTCTCCCACAACCTTTTCCAACCCGATATCAAAATCGGGGTCTTCCTCCTCCGGATGCCCGATCAGCTTGGCCACCACCCCGAGCATATCCACCATGGTCACCGGCTTGGTCAGATAGTCTTCCACACCCAGGTTGATAGCCTCCGTCACAAGCGAGGCGGTATTGTAGGCCGTGATCATAACCACCTTGCAGTCCGGATCCATTTCCTTGAGATGGCGCAAGATCTCCATCCCGCCTATGTCGGGCAGCCGGAGGTCCAGCAGAACCAGCGCCGGCATCTGCCGGGCACACATCTCCAGGCCCTGCTCCCCGGAACTGGCTGTGTGAACCTGATAGTGCCGGGCGCGCAACATATGCTCGATCGCAACCCGCACACCTTCATCGTCGTCGATAACCAGAACATCGGCAGACATGTTAACTTTCGCTTAAAGTGCTTTGGTCACGCGCAGCGACAAACCATCGTGTTCGGGCTTGCCTTGAGATCGCCGAATCCGGACCAGCTCGGCCATAATGCTCACGGCAATCTCCTCCGGTGTATCTGCCCCAATGTCCAGCCCGATGGGTGCATGGACTGCCTCCAGCCGTTCCCTTGGAATCCCTTTCTTCTCCAACTCCTTCCACATCAGCGCAATCTTCCGGCGACTCCCAATCATCCCCACATACGCCGCATTGGTCTTCACCGCCTGTTCAATCACCGGCTTGTCGTGCTGATGCCCCCGGGTCACCGCAACAATATAAGACAGATCGTCAATATCCAGATGGTCCAGCGCCGTCTCCATCTCCAGCGTCAGCGTCTCATCGGCCATTGGAAACCGCTCTTTGTTGGCAAACATCGGCCGATCGTCAATCACCACAATTCGAAAGCCCACAGAATCTGCAATCTGGGCAATTGCATACGACACGTGTCCGCCCCCGAAAATATACAGCGTGGGCTCCGGACAAATCGACTCCAGAAAAATCTTGACCGTTTCCGTCCCCACCTCCACTTCGATCACCTTCAGCAAAGATTCCGGAATCGACCCCAGCTCGGCCACTTCCGCCTCCACCGCCTCATCGGCCTCCGCATATCCCAGCGACCCTACCGTAGATCCGTTTGACCGCACCAGCAACTTGGCGCTCTGATCCCCTACCTCTCCACCAGATACAAGGGTCGCCAGCACCGCCGAATCGCGCTCGGCCACAATCTGTGCGATCTGCGAAAGCATATCATCTGCCTTCCCGGGATACAGTGGCTCGGTAAAAATCTCCACATTCCCACCGCAGTTCAGCCCATTTTCACCCGCATGTTTCTCGGTCAAAATAAATTTCTGTAGCGTGGGTGCCCCCGTCTCCATCACATGCTGCGCTTCTGCCCACACATCCGCTTCCAGACAACCACCACCAACCGTGCCCACAATTTTCCCATCGGGCTTCACCAGCATCTTGGCCTTTTTGCTCATCGGGAGCGATCCCTTGCTCGACACAATCGTCGACATGGCTGCTTTTTCACCGGTGGTGAGCAAATCCAACGCTTCTGTAAATACGTCTTTCATGGTTTTATCCTCATTTATCGCCAGACCGATCGCAACGTCCTTGCCAGTTCAATCAAGCTTTCCAGATTGTGTGCCGGCATAAAGTAATCCAGGAAAGGCAGCGCTGTCTTCATGCCCAGACAAAGCGGCTGATACCCGGGCGTTCCCAAAAGCGGATTGAGCCACAACAGCTTGTGAACCCGCCGCCTGAGCCGGGACATCTCCCGCCGCATCAACTCCGCATCCCCCCGGTCCCACCCGTCGCTCACAATAATCATCACCGTCTTGGACCGCAGCATCTCCCGGGCAAACTTATCGTTAAATTCTCGCAAACAGCCACCAATATCCGTGCCGCCTGCCCAATCGTGCACGGCTTCGGCCACGGCATCGAGCGACTCGTCCACCCCTTTGGTCTTCAGCAACTTCGAAATCGGGGTCATCCGCGTGGAGAACACCCCCACTTCCACGTCTTTGATCTCTCGCTTCAATGCATAGATCAACCGAAGCAGAAACCGGCTATAACAATCCATCGACCCGCTCACATCACACAACAACATCAGCTTGATCTTCTTAATCCGGCGCTTCCGCATCGCCAGTTCCACCCCGTCCGACCCATAAAGCGCATTTTTACGCCAGGTACGGCGAAAATCCACTTCCGCCCCGGACTTTTCCGGCATCCGCCTTCTGCTGCGCCGGTTGGCAATAATAGCCACAATCTCTGCAATCACCCGCCGGGCCTGCTCGATCTCTTTTTCCGACATCGCAGCCAGGTCTTTTCCCAGCAACGCCTCGTCGGCGCTATAGCCCACCTCGTCGGACTCGCCGTCGCCCTCCACATCCTCTTCCAGATCTATGGTATCGACCTGTTCGTTCAACTCCGACATCACATCTAGTTCGGCCTCTCCACCCGCTTCGCTCGTCACCTCCATATCTTCGGGCAACAAAGGCCGGTTCCAGAAGGCCTGGAACACCTGGTCAAACGTCTCCATATCGTCAAAACGAGACACCAGCGTCGCCCGGGCGGCCGCATAAAAATCCTGACGCTGCTG